>JBDTUL010000316.1:0-7357 GCA_040007735.1 Gammaproteobacteria bacterium
GGGCGGCCGCTACAGCAGCGAAACGCGTGGTGGCGAGAACTTCGTGGTGTTCGAGAACGCGCCGCTCACTATCTTCGACAACGTGGCGAAGTTCGACGACGCGCGCTTCAGCGCGTTCACGCCCAAGGCAGGGTTCAACGTCACACTGAGCGATGACGCATTCCTGTACGCGTCGGCGTCGAAAGGCTTCAAATCCGGCGGCTTCAACCCCGGCAGCTATCAGAACGATCCGTTCAAACCTGAGAAAATCTGGGCGTACGAGCTCGGCGCCAAGCTGCTCGCGCTAGACCACCGCCTACGCGTGAACCTTGCGGCGTTCCGCTACGACTACACCGACCTGCAAGTGCAGGACGTGGAAAACAACAACGTCACCATCCGCAACGCCGCCGAAGCGCAGGTGGACGGGCTCGAGCTGGAGTCCGCGTGGCTCGTGACCCCCGCCTTCGAGCTGGACGCGAATGCCACGTGGCTGAGCGCGGAGTTCACGGACGGCGCGCTGCTCGACCCGAAGTTTCCGCAGCTCGGTATTCAATCGCTCGATGGCAAGAAGCTGCCTCGCGCGCCGGAGCTGAAGGTTGCCGTGGGCGCTCAGTGGCGCTTCAAGCTGGGTGCGCCCGGCGATTTCACGCTGCGCGCCGACTACGCGTGGCAGGACAAGGTGTACTTCACCACCTTCAACGTCGCGGATATCTCGGAGCAATCGTTCGGCTGGCTGAAGGGCCGCCTGCGCTACACCTCGCCTGCATCCACCTGGAGCATTGCGGCGTACGTTGACAACGCGACCAACGAGAAGGTGGCCTCCAGCAAGATCTACAACGGCGACATCATCGGCTCGACCGTCATCGGCAACCTGGCGCCGCCGCGCACCTACGGTGTCGAGTTCACTGTTCGGCATTGAACACGAGCGATGAGCCGCAAAAAGGAAGTGAACCCATGAATGCGTCTGTGCCCGGAGAAGTTCTTCAGGACCCCGCAAACCTCCGCTGGATTCCCATTGGCGCCGGCATCGACTTCCGGCTGCTGTTCACGAGCGGCGAAACGGGCCGCTGGACGGTGCTGTTCCGCTGCCAGCCCGGCAGCTTCTTTCCGCGGCACAAGCACTATGGCGCGGGGGAGTACTTCGTGGTGAAGGGCCGTATGGAGTACCGCATGGGCGTTGCGCTCGAGGGAACCTACGGCTACGAGCCGCTCGGCGTAACTCACGATCTCACCACGTTTCCGGAATACACGGAGCTGCTGTTCACGAACTTCGGGCCCGTGGTCTATCTGAACGAGGATGACAGCATCGCTTCGATTCTCGATCACTCGCTGCTGGAAAAACTTGCGGCGAGCGGCTGAAGGAGGCAATGGCGGTGGCCGGGCTTCAAGATGCGTATGCCAGGAGCCTCAACGACCCCGATGGTTTCTGGGCCGCGGCGGCGGAGGCCATCGACTGGGACGAGCGCCCGAAATCCGCGTTGACCTCGAGCGATCCACGGCGACCTGAGTGGTTTGCGGGTGGCCAGCTCAACACGTGTTTCAACGCTGTGGATCGTCACGTTGCGCGGGGTCGCGGCGCTCAGCCGGCGCTGATCTACGAAAGCCCGGTCGCAGGGCGAAGCGTCACCTGCACGTACGCCGAGCTTCAGCGCGAGGTTTCTCGCGTCGCCGGAATGATTCGCGCACAGGGTGTGCGCACCGGCGATCGCGTCGTGATCTACATGCCGATGATCCCGCAAGCTGTCTTCGCGATGCTTGCGTGCGCACGGCTCGGCGCCGTGCATTCGGTGGTGTTTGGCGGATTCGCGGCGCCAGAGCTTGCCAAGCGCATCGAGGATGCCACACCGGTGCTCGTACTCTGCGCCTCGTGCGGCCTGGAACCCGGGCGGGTGGTCGCCTACAAACCGCTGCTCGACGCTGCTCTGGCTCTCGCCACGCATGCCGTGTCGCGTTGCCTGATTCTTCAGAGACCGCAGCTGGAAGCGCACCTGGTTCCGGGTCGAGACGCCGACTGGGGTGAAGCGCTCGCCGGTGCGGAGTCGGCGCCGTGTGTTCCGGTCGCCGCGAGCGATCCGCTCTACATTCTCTATACCTCCGGCACCACTGGCGCGCCAAAAGGCGTGGTGCGCGATAACGGTGGCCACGCGGTGGCGCTTGCCTGGAGCATGGCGAATGTTTTCGGCATGCGGGCCGGAGAAGTTTTCTGGGCCGCATCCGACATCGGCTGGGTCGTCGGACACAGCTACATCGTCTATGCGCCGTTGATCCTGGGCTGCACCACGATTCTCTACGAAGGGAAACCTGTGGGTACGCCGGACGCCGGTGCGTTCTGGCGCGTCGTACGCGATCAAAACGTGGACGTGCTGTTCACCGCGCCTACGGCCTTCCGCGCAATCCGTCGGGAAGATCCGAATGGCGAATGGATCGCGCGCCTCGGAACGGGCCGCCTGCGCAGGCTCTTTCTCGCGGGCGAGCGCGCCGATCCCGCGACGCTTCAATGGGCCGAGCACCATCTGCGCGTGCCGGCAATCGATAACTGGTGGCAGACCGAGCTCGGCTGGCCGGCGCTCGCCACCTGCGTGGGTCTCGGCGAAACCGTTACCCGGCACGGCAGCGCAGGCAGGCCCGTGCCCGGTTTCCAATTCGCGATTCTCGACGAGCAGCACGTCGAGCGAGCGCCCGGCGCGATCGGCGAAATCGCAATCCGCCTGCCTCTGCCGCCCGGCTGCCTGCCAACGCTGTGGCAGAACGACGCCGGCTTCGGCCATGCTTATCTGGATGCCCATCCCGGCTATTACACGACCGGCGACGCAGGCTTCATCGATGCGGACGGATACGTCCACGTCATGAGCCGCGTGGATGACGTGATCAATGTCGCCGGCCACCGGCTCTCCACCGGTGGCATGGAGCAGGTGATCGCGGCACATCCGGACGTCGCAGAGTGCGCAGTCGTGGCCGCCGCGGACACTATCAAAGGCAGCGTGCCGATCGGACTGGTCGTTCTGAAGAGCGGGGTTACGCGACCCCGCGAAGTGATCGTTGCCGAAGTGATCGGCTGCGTGCGCGACTGCATTGGCGCCGTCGCGTCTTTCAGGTCCGCCGCCGTGGTGCGCCAGCTTCCCAAGACACGCTCGGGCAAAGTCCTGCGCGGCGCCATACGGCGAATCGCCGATGGGCAGAGCTGCCCGACGCCGCCAACGATCGAGGACCCGAACGCGCTGGAACACGTGCGTGAAGCGCTACGGACCATCGGCTATGCAACCGCTGTCGATGACGTGACGGCTATCGATCAATCAACGGCTATCGATCAATCAGCGGAGAGTGCGCATGCGAGCTGAACGAAAACTCCGGCTGTGGATGTACCTCACCATGGTGAAGAGCCGCGCATTCGAGCAGGCACTGAAACCTGCCTACCTCGAAGGCAAGCAACCGGTGTTCAACATGGCGAAGGGCCCGCTTCCCGGGGAGATGCACCTCTCCGACGGACAGGAGCCCTGCGCTGTGGGCGTCTGCGCGCACTTGCGGCCAGAGGATACGGTGACGGCGACTCACCGGCCGCATCACATTGCGATCGCGAAGGGCGTTGACCTGCCGGCGATGGCAGCGGAAATCTTCGGCCGGCGTACGGGGCTCTCGGGCGGACGCGGCGGTCACATGCATTTGTTCGATGCACGCGTTAATTTCGCCTGCTCCGGGATCATCGCGGAAGGCATGGGACCCGCGGTGGGTGCCGGGCTCGCGGCGAAACTGCGAGGCACGGGCGCCGTCGCGGTTTCGTTCATCGGTGAGGGAGCCGCCAATCAGGGTGCCTTTCACGAATCACTGAATCTGGCTTCACTCTGGCGTGTGCCCGTGGTGTTCGTCATCGAAGACAACGCGTACGGCATCTCTGTGTCGAAGCGCGAGTCCACAGCGATCGAGCGAAATGCCCATCGCGCGCAGGCCTACGCAATGCCGGGCACCTTCGTCGCCGACAACGATGCGGATGCTATTTACGATGCAGCGGGCACCGCCATCGCGCGTGCGCGTGCCGGCGAAGGGCCGAGCCTCATCGAGATCGAGACCTGCCGTCTCGAAGGCCACTTCATGGGCGATGCCGAGCAGTACCGCCCCTCCGGCGAAGTGGATCGCCTGAAAGCACTCGACCCTATTCCGCGTTACCGCCAACGCCTTCTCGATGAAGGCATTCGCGCGGAAGAGCTGGATGCCGGCGAGAACGCCGCGCGCAGCGAAGTCGAGGCCGCCATCGCGTTCGCGCGCGCCTCGGGGGCTCCGCCGCTGGAAGCGGCATACGACAAGGTTTTCCTGACTGGAGCATCACGATGAGCGCGCCCGCCCGCCGACTGACTATTGCGAAAGCCATGAGCGAAGCCATCGGCCAGGCGATGCAGCGCGACCCGAGCGTGCTCGTCCTGGGAGAGGACATTGGCAAACTCGGCGGCGTGTTCGGCACCACGCAGGGACTGCTGGCCCGGTTTGGTGCCGAGCGGGTACGCGACACGCCGATTTCCGAGACGGCCTTCATCGGCGCGGCGGTAGGGCTCGCGGCGTCGGGCATGCGTCCGGTCGTCGAGCTGATGTTCGTGGATTTCTTCGGCGTCTGCATGGATGCCATCTATAACCTCGCCGCGAAGCAGGCTTTCTTCTCCGGCGGCCAGGTGGCGTGTCCGATGGTGCTCATGACGTCGGTCGGCGGCGGATACGGCGACGGCGGCCAGCACTCGCAATGCCTGTACGCCACCTTCGCGCATCTGCCGGGGCTCAAAGTGGTGATTCCGTCCACGGCGCACGATGCGAAAGGGCTGATGCTCGCGGCCATCCAGGACGACAACCCCGTTGTTTTCATGTTTCACAAGGCACTACAGGGCATGGGGTGGCTTGGTACCGTGCCGAGATCGATCACGGCGGTTCCTGAGGCGGAATATGTGGTGCCGATCGGCGAAGCCGCGATCGTGCGCGAGGGGGTCGATGTAACCCTTGTTGGGTGGGGCCTCGGGGTCCATCACGCGCTGGACGCCGCGGATGAGCTGGCGGCAGGTGGCACCGAAGCCGAAGTCCTTGACCTGCGCACGCTTGCGCCGCTCGACCGCGACACACTGCGCCGGTCCGTTGCGAAGACCGGCCGGATGGTCGTCATCGACGACGACTATAGAAGCTGCGGCGTGGCTGCCGAGGTGATCGCGAGCATTTGTGAAGATCGCACTGTGAAACTGCGCTCCTCGCCGGCGCGCGTGACGTTTCCCGACGTGCCCGTGCCGTTTGCTCCGGAGCTGGAGCGCCCGCTGTTGCCGGATGCGTCCAAGGTCGCCGCAGCGGTGCGGTCCATGGTTTGAGGGCGAGCACCTTCCGGGGCATTCCACGCATCCGCCAAGCGCGCCTCTGGAGAGACCACCGCGCCGGCAGGGTTACCGGCGAGTAGGTTTCTGTGCGGCGCGGTCGCCCGCGTTATAGACTGCGCGCTCCTTTTTGAGGCCCACCATGTCGTCCAAAGCGTCCGCTGGAGCGCGCCTGCGCGCCGCACTCGAAACCGAACGTCCACTGCAGATCGTCGGAACGGTCAATGCCTATTCCGCGTTGCTCGCGGAACGCAGCGGATTCAAAGCGATCTATCTTTCGGGAGCCGGCGTCGCCAACGCCTCGTTCGGCCTGCCGGATCTCGGCATGACTTCGCTGAACGATGTGTGCGAAGACGTGCGGCGAATCTCGTCCGCCACGGAGGTGCCGCTGCTCGTGGACGGTGACACGGGCTGGGGTGGGGCTTTCAACATCGCGCGCACCTGCGACCAGCTCATCAAGGCCGGTGCGGGCGGCATGCACATAGAAGACCAGGTGGCCACCAAGCGCTGCGGCCACCGCCCGGGCAAAGAACTGGTGCCGGCCGAAGAAATGGCCGATCGCATCCGGTCGGCGGTCGATGGCCGCACCGATGACAGCTTCATCATCATGGCGCGCACCGATGCGCACGCGGTGGAAGGCCAGCAGGCCGCGCTGGATCGCGCCGCTGCGTATGTCGAAGCCGGTGCCGACATCATCTTTGCCGAAGCACTCACCACGTTGGATGAGTACAAGCAGTTCACGTCTGCGATACGAGTGCCAGTGCTCGCCAATCTTACGGAGTTTGGTAGAACGCCCTTGTTCACAACGGAAGAGCTGTCGTCGGTGGGCATCCGGATGGTGCTTTACCCACTCTCTGCGTTCCGTGCCATGAGCAATGCCGCGCTGGCCGTGTACGGCGCCATTCGGCGCGACGGCACGCAGAAGAATATTGTGAACCTCATGCAAACGCGCGTGGACCTCTACGACACGCTCGGCTACATGGAATACGAGAAAAAGCTCGACGAGCTGTTCGCCGCCGCGAGCGAAGCGCCGGCCGGCAAGCCCGTCGGTGGAACCAAACCCGTTTCGGGAAAGCAAGCGTCATGAACGATCCAGTTGCGTCGTCGAACCTGCCCGGACCGAAGGCTAAGAAATCCGTTGCGCTCTCCGGCGTCACGGCGGGCAACACCGCGCTCTGCACGGTGGGGCGTACCGGGAACGACCTGCACTATCGCGGGTACGACATTCTCGAAATCGCGAACACGTGCGAGTTCGAGGAAATCGCGTTCCTGCTCATCCACGGCAAGCTGCCGAATCGCGCGGAGCTCGCCGGATACAAGGCCAAACTGAAGAGTTTGCGTGGCGTTCCGGCAGTGGTGCGCGCGGCGCTCGAGGCACTGCCCGCTGCATCTCACCCTATGGATGTCATGCGCACGGGTGTGTCAGCGCTGGGCTGCACGTTGCCCGAGAAAGACGATCACAACGCAGCCGGCGCGCGCGACATTGCGGACCGTCTCGTTGCTTCGTTCGGCTCGATGCTGACGTACTGGTATCACTTCAGCCATTCGGGCCAGCGCATCATGGTCGAAACCGACGACGACTCGGTTGGCGGCCACTTCCTGCATCTTCTGCACCGGCGCATTCCGTCGGCCTCATGGGTTCGGGCGATGCATACGTCGCTCATTCTGTATGCCGAGCATGAATTCAACGCGTCCACGTTCGCTGCGCGCGTCATCGCTGGCACGGGGTCGGATATGCATTCGTGCATCACCGGCGCCATCGGCGCGCTTCGTGGGCCGAAGCACGGTGGCGCTAATGAAGTGGCGTTCGATATTCAGAGCCGCTATCAGACTCCGGACGAAGCAGCTGCAGACATCGGCACCCGCGTCGCCAACAAGGAAGTGATCATCGGCTTCGGCCATCCGGTGTACACGGTTTCGGATCCGCGCAACCAGGTGATCAAGGAAGTGGCGCGCAGCCTCAGCAAGGAGGCCGGCGACATGAAGGGCTTCAACATCGCCGAGCGCATCGAATCCGAAATGATGTCGCTGAAGAAAATGTT
>JBDTUL010000317.1:0-7318 GCA_040007735.1 Gammaproteobacteria bacterium
GACTCGGCGGCAGCCGCCGCCCAGTACGTGAGGGGTGGCTTCTCCAGAAACGGCTCGCCCGCCAGCGAGGGAATAGCGCGCTCGCTTTGCACTGACATGCGCCAGCTGATGTCGGCCTCGCGCGGCTCATCGGGTGTCCAGACCCCGCGACCGAACATCGTCACGATCCACAGCGGCATCATGATCAGGCAACAGCCGAGTGCAATGAAGAGTCTCCGCGACGCAGACACCGCGGATCGCGAGTGCGCCCGTGCGGGCAAGGCTGTAATGGTGTTCACAGAGATCCTCGCCGACAACCCACCGATACCGTTTTCTGAACGGGCCTTGGACGACGTCGCGCGGAGAATCAATCGCAAAAGAGGTGCGTTCGCCAATCGGCGGCCCCGAGCAAGCGCCCTCGGTGCAGGCCGCCGCGGTGCAGGCCGCCTCGGTGCGGTGCCCCGGACTGCCGCGCACGTCAGCCCGATTGATTCGGGCGCAAGTGACGTCTCAACGGCATCGCTTGTCTTATTGCGCCGCCTATGCGTTTTGAATCGAGCAGGTGCTTACGACACCGGTTGCTGGCAAGCCTGCTCATGCTGGGATTCCCCTTAACGGCCCTCCAGGCAAAGACTGCGAGCGAATATGCGGTTGATGCCAAGGACTACGCGCTAGCCCCACTCCACTGGAATACATCTCAGTGGGAATACGCAGCGGGCGCCGTTGCCGCGATCGCCGCCACTTATAGCGTCGACAACCGCGGACGCGAGCGTTTCGTCGGGGATGCTCCGGCAGCAGGCGATCCTCATCAATGGCGAGACGCCGCTCCCGCAGCCGCACTCACGCTCGCGACGCTCGCATTCGGCAAGCTGTTCAACGACTCGGCTGCCACCCGCACCGGCTACGACATGATCGAGGCGATCGCGCTCGGCGGAATTTCTTCCACGCTGCTCAAGAAAGTGGGTGGCAGGGCCCGTCCAAACGCGACTTCTGACCGAACCGCCTGGCGAAGCAACGGCGAATCCTTTCCATCGGGTCACACCACGGCGGCGTTTGCAGCGGCCCAGGTGTTCGCGGATCGCGCACCGCCCGGCCAATGGGGATGGAGCGCCCTCGCATATGGCCTCGCCGTGGCGACGGCGTGCGCGCGCCTGGACGGCAACGTGCACTGGACGTCGGATGTGGTGGCCGGAGCGGCATTGGGGATAGCGACCGGTCGCTTCGTCACGAACCGGGACGTCGATTCGAAGTCACGCATCTCCCTGTCGATCCAGCCGACGGACGGAGGCGCGATGCTCACGTTCGGGGTGAAGCTGAACTAGCGCCATCGAATGCTGAAGCGGCTGTGTTAGACACCGGCTTGCGGCGGAGGAGTTGCCGGCGGTCAGGCTGGAGAAGACCGGCGTCCTGCCGCAGTTCGACAACGACGAGCGCTGATATCGCGGCCGTCGGGGAATTCGGGGCCGGCCTCGCGGGGGCCGGCCCTACGATTGATTTCGGCGACTGCGTCTGTCTAAGTGCGGAATGAGCCAGAGCACACCGCGAGTTCTCCCCTACCGCCTCCTGCCCGCCCTGCTCTGCCTGGCCTCGTTTCTGAGCCCGCCGTGCAATGCCGATCAGCTCGACGGCCGCGCGCTCCTCACCGACGCGAAGCTTTATTTCACCGCCCCGGTGCGTTGGGACTCAAGGGACTGGATGTTCGTGGCCGGCACCGCCCTGGCCATCGGAGCCGCACACGAATACGACGACAACGTGCGCGCCCATTTCGCGGGCGGCTCGCAGGCAGCGCCGGCGGGAAAGGACCCGAAGAGTACGCGCGACGCCGTACCCGCCCTGGCGATCGTCGGCCTCACGCTGGGAATGTCCGCGATACTGGGTGACGCTGCGGGATACCGCGAAACCGGCTCGATGCTCGAAGCGGCGGCGTTCACGGCCGTCAGCAGCACGATTCTGAAGCTCGCCGCCGGCCGCGTGCGGCCGAACGAGACCGCCAAAGTGGATGACTGGCGAAACGGCGGAGACTCCTTTCCCTCGATGCACACCAGCCTCACGTGGGCGATCGGCACAGTGCTCGCGGAATCCGGCGGCGACGATTATCGCTGGGTTCGGCGTGCGCTCGGCTACGGCATCGCCGGCGCCGTGTCGTACGCACGCGTGCGCGAGAACGTCCACTGGGCCTCCGACACGGTGGCCGGCGCGGCGTTGGGCTTCGCAACCGCTCAGTTTGTGATGGGGCGCAGGAACCCCGACTCGCGGGAATCGTCATTCAATGTGGTCCCGGTGGAGCGGGGAATGATGCTCACCTATCGCCGGTCGATGGACTGATCCGGAATCCCGGCAGGGGCGTGGCGATTGATTCAGGCGACAGGGGCGTCCAAGGGCGGTTTACCCGTACACGAGCGCACCCGCATGCAGGGCCCCGATCTCACGCTTCTCCAGTTCGGCCCCGGCATCGAGGACGGGCGGCGCGGCGCCATGCCGTTGTACGGCGAGATCCGCAGAATGATGGCCGAGCTCGGCGCGGACTTCGCCCAGCCCAACAGCTCCGTGTATGAGATCGGCTGCGCGGCGGCCTCGGCGCTGCCCACGATGCACGCGCGTTGCGCACCGAATATCAAGTTCGTCTGTGTCGATGAGTCCGAAACGCTGCTCGCGCGTCGCCGCGGCCAGATGGCGGCGCTGATGGGGCAGCGGAAAATCGAATACGTGCCGGGTAACCTCGATGAGGGCCTGGCCCTGCGCAACGCAAGCGTTGTGCTGATGGCCTGGGGCCTGGGCCGCGTCAGGCCGCTCAACCGGGAGACACTCGTCAAAAATCTCCTTCATGGGCTGAACGACGGCGGCTGCCTGCTGCTCGTCGAGCCCGTGCTGGGGCGAAGCTCGCTGCTCAACAACCTGTTCGCCCGGCACCGCTTCGACCGGCGCTCACGCGCCGCGCACGCCCCCGACCTCCCGAGGCAGCGCGACGGCGGCCCCGATATCGAGGCCGTGTACACACTGGACGAGAATCGCCAGCTCCTGCTCGACGCCGGCTTCCGTTCGGTGGAAGTGTTCTTCAAGTGGTATGGGATGTGCGCGATGACAGCGGTGAAATAGTGATGAAGCACACATCGGGCTCCTTCAGCCCGGCACCCCGGCGGTAGTCACGGCGCTGTGGCTGCTGCGGCTTCCAGCGGCCCCGGGCACATAGAAGCGTGCAGCAACAGCCGGCATCACGAGCAGGTTCAGGAGCGTCGAGGACACGAGGCCGCCGAGAATGACGATGGCCATGGGCCCTTCGATCTCGCGGCCTGCCTCACCATTGCCCAATGCGAGAGGCAGCACGCCGAGCGCCGTGACCAAGGCAGTCATGAGAATCGGCGTGAGTCGCTCGCGCGCACCCCGCCGCGCCAGCTGCGCACTCCAGCGATGCCCTTCCACCAGAACCAGATGTTCGTAGTGGGACATCAGCATGATGCTGTTGCGAGCCGAGATGCCGAACAGTGTGACGAAGCCGACCAGCGTGCCGATAGAGAGTGACGCGCCCGTCAACGCGACGGCAACCACCGCACCGACCAGGGCAAACGGAACGTTTGCGAGCACCAGGCCCGCCGTTCGCCAGCTGCCGAATGCGAGCAACAGCACCATGACGACCACGACCGTGGCAATGGCGCTGTGCGTGATCAGATCTCGCGTGGCTGCAGCAGCAGCCTGCGCGCTGCCGCCGAATTCCAGGTAGACATCGGGCGGCAATTTGATATCGCGCGCCAGCACGGCCTGCATGTCCCGCACAAATCCGCCGAGGTCGCGGCTCTCGGGATTGAGCGTCACCACTTGCCGGCGCTGGCCGCGGTCGTGCTGGATGCTTTCCCGACCGCCTTCGAGGCTCACATCGGCGACGGCGCCGAGCGGCACCAGACGTCCGGCCACCGTTCGCACGAGCAACTCGCGCACCGCCTGCGGGTCGTTACGCGCAGCGTCGTTCAGCAGCACGCGCACAGCCAGCGACTGATTGCCTTCATACACCTGCGTGACGCTGGCACCCGCGTACGCCATGGCAACGGCATCGAATACCTCCGTCGGCCGCAGACCAAACATGGCGAGACGATCCGCGCGTGGCGTGATGCTCAACGTGGGCACGTCGGAGCTGGCTTCATACAGCACGTCCGCCGCTCCCGGAATCGTGCGCACGCGCGCAGCGACTTCAGCGGCTACCCGATCGATGTCCGCAAGTTCTCGTCCAAAGATATTGATGCTGACCGCGGCGGTCTCACCCGACACGGATTCGCTGATGCGGTCGCCGAGGAAGGTGACCACTTCCGACTGTAGCCCCGGAAAGCCGTCGAACACATCGCGCAGTGCCTTCTCGATGCGCGACTGCTCCGCCCCGCTCAACCCGGGTTTGAGCTCGATATGGAATTCCGACTTGTTGGGCGACCAGGTGTCTTCACCTGCCTCCGCCCGCCCCACCTGCTCAGAGACGGTGGCGATGCCCGGAATCTCGAGCATCTTGTGGCTGATGTTCTCCCCCACGCGCGTCATCTCAGCAAGGCTCAGCCCGGGAGGCGCCGACACCTGCGCGACGAAGTGGCTCTCGCGAAAGGGCGGCATCAGTTCCACGCCGAAGCGCGTGGCAACGGCCACGGCAACCAGGCCGAGCGCCACCGACACTATCAACATCGCGGTGGCGTGCGCCGACACACGCCTGACTGCACCACGCTGAAACAGCTTCAGGCGCCTCACCCAGCGAGGCTCCACGAATTTGTGTGAGACACCGCGCAGGAGTAACAAGGCCAGAGCTGGCGTCAGCGTGAGCGCAATGATCAGCGAGGCAAAGGTGGCCATCAGAAACGCGGCGGCCAGTGGCGCGAAGAAGCTGCCCTGGATGCCGGGAAGGAACAGGATCGGCACGAACACCACGCCCACCACCAGCGTGGCGAGCACGATTGGCCTGCGCACCTCCACCGATGCGCTCAGGATGATCGCATCCAGCGCACTCAGGCGCTGCGCCTCACTCGCCAGGCGCAACCGACGAACGATGTTCTCCACATCGATGATGGCGTCGTCCACGACCACGCCGATCGCGACTGCGAGGCCACCCAGGGTCATGGTATTGAGCGTCCACCCAAAGCGGTCGAGCGCGATGACCGCGATGATCACCGCGAGCGGAATGGTGACGAACGAGATCAGTGCCGTGCGCCAGCTGCGCAGGAACACAAACAGCACCACGATGACGAGCGCCGCGCCGAGCAGCAGCGAGTCCCGCACGTTTGCGAGCGCCACCTCGATGAAATTCGCGGGGCGATGCAGGTTGGCATACACCGTAACCCCCTGCGCGGCAAGCATCGGTGCAAGCTCCGCAAGCGCGCTTTCGACGCGCTTCGTCACCTCGAGCGTATTCGCGCCGTATTGGCTGCCGATGCTGACGAGTACGTCCGGCTCGCCTTGCACGCGGGAGTCGCCGAACTTGGGCTCCGGGGCATACTCGACCTGCGCAATGTCGCTGAGACGCAGGTTTGCTCCGTCCCGCTGGGTGACGGTGACGGCGCCGATATCCTTCGGCGTCCGGGCCGTATCGACGTTGGATAGCAGGATGCGCTCGTTGGGCGTGTCGATGAATCCGGCGCCCCGCACACCGGTTGCCGCCGTGGCTGCCGCTGTGACGTCCGCCATGGTCACGCCGAATGCGGCGAGCTTCGCCGGGTCCACCTGAACCTGAATCTCCCGGCGTCCGCCGCCGTACGTGATGGCGCGCGCAACACCCGGCACGGCGAGCACGCGCGGACGCACGCTCCAGTCCACGATGGTGCGCAATTCCATGCCGCTCAACTTGCGGCTGGTGAAGCCGACCTTGAGCAGATCCATCGTGGAGGACGTCATCGGGCCCAGCTTTGGCGTGCGCACACCCGCAGGCAATGCGGTAGCGGCTTCGGCAACGCGTTCGGCAAGAAGCTGTCGATTGCGGAAGACGTCCGTGCCCTCGGTGAACGTGACTTTGACGGTGGAGAGTCCCTGGATGGACTCCGAACGCACCCCATCGATATTTGCGCCTCCGTTGATCGCATTCTCGAGCGGCTGGGTGACGAGCCTTTCGACATCTTCGGGCGCAAGCCCCGGCGCTTCGGCCTGAATATCCGCCTGCGCGGGCACGAACTCAGGGAAGACGTCGTAGTTCGCGTGCAGCAGCGTCGACGAGCCGTAAAGCACGACGAGCACCGCAATCATCAGCACCAGGAGCGGATAACGCAGCGACGTGCGGATGATCGTAGCGAGCATGATCAGTCTTCCGCGCCGGCCGCGTCCTGCGGCTCGGAGGCACCCAGCTCCGCGGCGAGCAGCATGCGCGCTCCGACGGTGACGACGCTTCGGTTGGGCGCGACATCGCCCTCGAGCAGCGCGCGCCCGCCCGAACGCATTCCGGAGCGGACGGCGCGCCGCTCAAAATGATTGGCGCTGGTTTCCTCGTACGCCCACTCGGCACCGTGATAGCGAATGATCGCGGACGCGGGCACGCTGGGACCGCTGGCAGGTTTTCTCGAGTCCACGAGACTGGCCATCAGCGGCTCACCGGGAGACAGCGCCACAGCGACTCGCAGCAACGACGCACCGGCAAGCGTTGCGCCCGCAGGTTGTGAGAGTGGCCCGAGCCACTGCGCGGGCCAGCTGCCTTTGCCATTCAACTCGCTCAACGTCGCCTGCGAGATCTGCGAATCGCGCGGCAGTGGGTAAAACTGCTCGGCCCGCACGAGCGAGGCTCGCCCTTCCAGCAGGTCACTCACCAGGTGCGCGCGGGCTTCCCGAGACAGGGATGAGATTCCGCGGCCCCAGGTGGCCAGCAGTTGCGCCTTCGTCGTGGTGACTTTGGCCTGATCCATCGCCGCCTGAGTCTGTGCCGCGTCGAGCGCCTTGCGCGCCACGTTCTTGTCGTCCCGATAGAGACGATCCATTCGCTCCGCCTCACCGCGCGACGCGACGGCGGCAGTCTCAGCCGACCGCAGATCGCTCACTATCGCGATGAGCGGTGCTACATCCAGCACCTGCGCCGAGGCGGGCCAGGCCTGCGCCACAGCGGTGACTTGTATGGCTTCCGTGCGGATGCCGAGGTTGGCGCGTTGCTCGGGCTCGAGCTCCACTTCCGAGCGCGCCGGCATCGACACGCTCGAGGCGGCAAGCGTGCCGGCGAGAAACAGTTCGGCAAATCTCACGGCTGCTCCAATCGTTTCGATGAGGGGGTGACTTCCAGGTTGAGGCGGGTTTCGGGCCCGACGAGCGGCGTGCGCAGCGCATCCTCGAGCAGGCCGAGCGCCTGCTGGGCGCGCTCGAGCGCGTCGATCTCAGCGATGCGCTCCGTGCTGACGGC
>JBDTUL010000318.1:0-7270 GCA_040007735.1 Gammaproteobacteria bacterium
GATGATTGAACCGGCGGGGAAGAGACGACGGATGCCGTAGCTGCAGACGGTGTCGAGGAATCACGCGATGCGGAGGGTTCCTGCCCAGGTAGTGGCGTGGCACTAGACTCTTCCACCGGAACCGTAGGCAGATCGGGCGAGCCCGATACCGGGTTCGGTGTGGTGGGCTGCTCGGCTGACGTGCCGTCGGAACTCGTGGGGCCGGGCTGCTGTGCGGCTTCGCTCGGTGCCTGAAGGGGCAACGAAGGTGCCGGCGGCACGGGCGGCGACAGAGGCGTCGCTATCGGCGGTTCGGCTACAGCACCCGCATCGTTCTTCTTCTTCTTCCCCGCTTTCTTACATCGCTTAACCGCCTCCCCACCATCCATCAGCACACCTTCGAGATTCCCGAAGGCCACATCCGCTGCGGAGAGAACAGGCGCCACGCCCGCGAGAAACCCAACGCCGTCATCGTCCGGAAGAGTGTTCTCCGGAAAATCCGTGCCCATCATGATGTCGCCGACGGCGGCAATGGTGATGCCGTTGGGATTCGGAGGCGGTGGCTGAGGCGCCTGCACGACGGGAGCGGCGGGTTTGTCCTCGACGCCGCGTCGAGGCTGCGCAGTGCACGAGGCGAGCAACGCTGCCACCCCAAGTACGGCAGCGATCTCCGCAGAGAATTTGATGACGGTGCCCGTTCGGGACAGCACCGTCTTCAATCTCCGACCCGGATCACCAATCCGTCGACCTCGGCGGCCTGAAGCTGTTTGCGGATTCGATTGAGCTCCGCCAGATCGTGGATGGGCCCGATGCGCACGCGGTGCCAGACATCGTTATCCACTGCCACGCGCTGAACTTTCGCGTCGATTCCGAGCAGCGAAAGCTGCGAACGCACTCGGTCGGCATCCGGCTGGTTGCGATAGGAGCCGGCCTGCAACACGTACACACCCGGGCGATCGATGCGACCGGCCGCCGGCAGGTCCCGTTTCACATCGCGATCTTTCTCGGGAACCACCACTTCGAAGTTCGGCAGCATCTCGTAGAAATCGTAGCGGTCGTTGCCTTCAGTATTGGCCGGCTGGGCGTCGTTCTCGGGCTTCGCTGCGGCTCGCTGCGGCACAGGACGCGCGCTCTCGACCACGGACTTCTTCGCGTCACTCTTATATATAAAGAGTCCGCTCGCCAGCACCACACCGACCAGCAATCCACCGCCGAACTCGCGGAACCGACCCAGGTCCATGGGCCGACGCGAATTCTTTTTATAATCGCGCGTGGTCATCCGCTGATGGGCGCGGGCCATTACATGCTCTCCGGTGCCGAGACGCCGAGCAGGGTGAGCCCGTTGCGAATCACTTGTCCCGCCGCCAGCACGAGCGCGAGCCGGGCGTTGCGCAGGTCCGCATCCTCGACGATGAACTGCTCGGCGTTGTAGTACGTGTGGAATGCGTTGGCGAGGTCACGCAGGTAGTAAACCACGGAGTGCGGTGCGCTGTTGGCTGCCGCGAGCTCAACGGTTTCGGGATAGCGCAACAGCATAGTAATCAGCGCCTGCTCCTGGTCCCGATCGAGCCGCGCGAGATTCGCCAGGCCTGCTGCGCGATCGAACGTGAGCTCGCGGGAGGCCAGCTGCTTCATCACGCTGGCAACGCGCGCGTGCGCGTACTGGATGTAATACACCGGGTTCTCGTTCGAGCGCTTCGTCGCCAGCTCGAGGTCGAAATCCAGAGTCTGCTCATGACTGCGCATGAGATAGAAGAATCGGCAGGCGTCGTTCCCCACCTCGGTGCGCAGCTGGCGCAGCGTGACGAACTGCCCCGCCCGTTTGCTCATCTTCACCTGCTCGTCGCCGCGATAGAGCGTGACGATCTGGATCATCGGCACTTCCAGCGAGTCGGGCGGTTCGCCCAACGCGGCGAGCCCGGCGCGAACACGCGCGATGTAGCCGTGGTGGCCGGAACCGAGCACGTCGATCAGCCGCTCGAACCCGCGCTCGCGCTTGTCCAGGTGATACGCGATATCCGAGGCGAAGTACGTCTTGATGCCGTTTTCGCGCACGACTACACGGTCTTTCTCGTCCCCGAAAGCCGTGGCGCGAAACCACACGGCGCCGTCCTGCTTGAAGAGGTGGCCCTGGCCTTCCAGGCGGGCGAGCGCGCGATTGATGGCACCGTTGGTTTCGAGCGAGCGCTCGGAGTACCACTGGTCGAAAACCACACCGAATTCTTCGAGGTCGTTGCGGATGTCAGTGAGCAGGAAGTCCAGCGCCACGTCCAGCACGCGCTTGAATCCCTCAGCGCCGATCAGCGTGCGCACGCGCTCGATGATGGCGTCGACGTACAGTTCTTTGTCGCCGCCTGCCGGCTCATCTGGGGGCAGGCCGGTGTACACCTCAGGCGCACCACGCCGGAGTTCCTCGCCCACCGCTTCTCGCAGCTTCTGCGCTACGGGCTTGAGGTACTCACCGGGGTAGCCATTCGCGGGGATGACGACCGTTTCGCCGAACGTTTCGATGTATCGCAGCCAGACGCTGGAAGCCAGAATCTCCATCTGCCGGCCGGCATCGTTGATGTAGTACTCGCGATGTACTTTGTAGCCCGCCGCAACCAGGACGTTCGCCAACGTGGCGCCGTAAGCGGCGTGGCGGCCGTGCGCCACATGCAGCGGGCCGGTGGGATTCGCCGAGACAAATTCCACAATGATTCGGCGGCCCTGGCCCACCGTGCTGCGACCGTAGGCTTCGCCAAGCTCGTGGATTTGCGCCAGCGCCCCGGTGAACGAGGCCGTCGTCAGATAAAAGTTGATGAAGCCCGCGCCGGCAACCTCAGCCTTCGCCACAAGCGGGCTGGCCGGAAGGGCAGCCACGATGGCCTGCGCCAGCTCGCGCGGATTGCGGCGCGCCGTCTTGGCGAGGCGAAGGGCGACGTTGGTCGCGAAGTCACCATGCTGCGAATCCCGCGTGCGCTCCACCGTGATGACGGAGGCGTCCGGGGCATCGGTGAGCAGCGTTCCAGAAAGCTTCTGTAAGGCGGCGAGAAGGAGCTGTTCGAGCTGCTGCTTCAAGGGGTTGGGACCTCGGCGGACAAGGCGCGCAAGTCTACAGGCGGCGCACGGTTGGTAACAAACTCGGGGTAAACGCAAGTCCAGACTACGCGTTCTGTTCGGCTCCAACCCATCCCGGAGTTTCACATGAAGATAAACAGGTTCCTGGTCGCCGCGCTGATCGCCGCCTCGCCGGCGGTGCTGCTGGCGGCCACGCCCACCACCACTGCTGGCAGCCCCGCTCCCGGCTCAGACCGTGGCGGTCACGAGGGCGCGTGGTTCAACCGGCTCGACACCAACAAGGACGGAGCTGTTTCCAAAGAGGAGGCGCAGGCCGCCGCCGACGAGCGCGTGACCAAGATGTTTGCCGAACTCGACACCAACCACGACGGCCAGATCACCCAGGACGAAGTGCGTGCCGCGCACGAAGCGAAGAAAGCCGAAATGGAGGCGAAGTTCGCGGCCCGCGTGAAGCAGGCGGACACGAACGGTGACGGCCTGCTGTCGAAGGAAGAAGTGCAGGCCGGCTTGCCGATGCTGGCGCGGGGCTTCGACCGCCTGGACACCAACAAGGACGGCCAGCTCAGCTCCGACGAGCTGCAAGCCGGTCACCGCATGATGATGGCCCGCCGCGGCGGCGGCCCCCGTCACTGGCATGGCGGCCCACCCGCCGATGGCTCGCAGCCCGACCCGTCGCAGCAGGCCCCAGCGGCGCGCTAGTCCATTAGAAAAGGTCGTCCGCTCTTTCGAGCGCCCGGCGCAAACCGCGGCGCTCGAATCATTTTTGGACAGTGAGTTATCGCCTGGCCTGGTCGAGGCTTATGGCGTTGGCGTTAGCAATTTCTCGGAACGGCGGACTTGCACGTGAATCTGCGGCGAGCCGCTGCCAGAAAGCGTGTGCGGCCGGCAGGGCCGCTATCCACTGATCCGAATGGGCGGGTCTGGGCGTGGGCAGGATGAACTGGCGCTCAGGGACTTCATCTCGTGTGGGCGCATACATCATCGGCAACATGTCGTAAGACGGGGCGAGTCTGAAGTGGAGATAACCCTCTGTGAGAAACGAGGCGTTGCCCAGATGCATGTCGGTGTTGGCGATTAACGCGCCGAAGGCAGACAGGTAGCGCAGCTCGCGTGCGTCACGCGCGTTGATCAGGCGCGCACGCAGTAGCGCACCGGCGGATTCTGACCAACCGCGTCTCTCGCCGACAAATTCATCGTCCAGCGCACCGAGTGAGACGAGGCCCACACGCCCGCGAAGGCCTGTGCGGTCGAAACGCTCGACCTCCAGATAGGCTCGCGTGCCGTCAATAAGAAAGTGAGTACGCGCGGCTGCGTGCTCATGGTCGAGCAACACTTCACTCGCCAAGTGCTCTGCCAGAAGCATGTCCGCCCAGCGCCGGCCGCCTGCGCTGGCGAGCGAACTCGAGAATTTCACGAGCACATGTCGCACCGAACCTGCTGTGGCGCCCACGACGGCCGTGAACTTCGGTTGTTCACCTGCTGCGGAAGAGCCTGCCGGTCGACCAGCGATAGCCTCTTCGGTGCGCGCTCGGTAGTGGGCTAAACGTTCGGCCTCGGTCACGATGACAGAGCTGGTCGTCGACGCAATCCAGCGTGCGAAGGATTCTTCGCCGATGAGTAGATTGCCGACCGTATCATCGCCCCGCCGCGCCATTGCGTAGAGCGCCTGGTCTTCGTTCCAATCCGTGATGCGGTCGGGAAGTCCAAGGTCTGCGTACATCTGCGGGAAGAAGCGTCCCAGATAACCTTGTGGGCGCATATCCGTCGCAAAAAAAGGCAGGGATTGATGCTCGGCGCTGGCGGAGGGTTGCTCGAGATCGTCGTACCAGTAACGATCCGGTGCGATTGTCACTAGCGTTCCGATGCGGGCAGTGTCACCCGACATAGTGACTCGATGTACTGGGAATTCCGGGGCGAGCTCACGGATGCGACGATAGAGCGCATATCGCGTGGCGCGGCCTCGCCCGAAATGGGCGATTTCGCTTCTCGCCCGTGTGAGCGCGCGCGAAAGGGTTGGCTGGCTGGCGCCCAGGCGATCGCGAAGCTGGGCCGCGGACTGCGGGCCGGCCCGAAGTGCCGTAGGGAGGTCGAGAGGCATCCAGACATTGAATAGAAAATGAATAGAAAAGTAAATTTCTATTTTCTATATATCAATTACTTACAGATATAAATTCCGAATTAGTGAATAGATTCTGCCACTCGACCCTAGAGCGCGGTGGCTTCCGCGAGCAGCCCCTCTTCCTGCCGCGACCGCCCGCCGGGCGTGCGCAGGCGCAAGTCATAGGTAATGCGCGCGCCGTACCGGTCCGGCTCCTGCGGATCCTGGCGCACCTTGTCGAACACCAGCAGACGCGTGCCGAGCTGGAAGCTCTCTTTAATATCGTGCGTGATCATGAAGATGGTCATCTCGTTCGCCTTCCACAGCTCCAGGATGAGCTTGTGAAGGTCGAGGGTGATGCCGGGATCGAGCGCACCGAACGGTTCGTCGAGCAGCAGAATCCTGGGCCGGCGGATCACGGACTGAGCAATCGACAACCGCTGCTGCATACCGCCCGACAGCTGCGCCGGGTATTTATCCCGCGCGGAGGCGAGCCCGATGGATTCGAGCAGCGTGTTCGCGTGAGTGAGCGCATTGCGCCGGTGGGCGCCAAACAACCTGCCGAGAAACTTCGAGCGTTCGAGCTCCAGGCCAAGCAGCACGTTCTGAAGCACCGTCAGGTGCGGAAACAATGAATAGCGCTGGAAGACGATGCCGCGATCCGCGTTCGGCTCCGCCACGATCGGCTTGCCGTCGATCAGCAGCGCCCCGCGCGAAGGCGTTTCGATTCCCAGCAGCATCTTGAGAAAAGTGGTCTTGCCGCAGCCGGAGGCGCCAACGATGGTGACGAACTCATGCTCGGCCACATCCAGGTTCACGTTCTCGAGCACGACGTGATCGCCGTACGTTTTCCAGATGCCTTGGGCGGTGACGCGCGCCATAGGTCAGCGAGCCATCTCCGCCCACGGGCAGGCGCGCGCGCGAATCCACTTGAGGGTCCAGTCCATGGCGAAGGCGAGCAGCGTGATCCACACCACGTACGGGAGGATCACATCCATGGCGAGATAACGGCGCACCAGGAAGATTCGATAGCCCAGGCCTTCCGTCGACGCGATGGCCTCCGCCGCAATCAGGAACAGCCACGCCGAGCCCAGCGTCAGCCGCAATGAATCGATGAGCCGCGGCCAGATCTGCGGCAGTACCACGCGAACGATCAACTGCCATGTGGAAGCGCCGAGCGTCTGCGCCTTGATCAGCTGCTCGGTCGGCAGCTCTCCGGCGCGCAAGGCGAGATCGCGAATGATCACCGGCGTGACCCCGATGACCATCAACGCCACTTTCGCCACTTCACCGAGCCCGAGCACGATGAACAGGATAGGCAGCACCGCGAGCGGTGGAATCATGGAGAGCGCGGCGACGAACGGCGCGAGCGTCGCGCGGATGAGCGGAATCACGCCCAGCGCCACACCGAAAACCAGACCGATTGCCGCACTCAGCGCCAGCGCGATAAATATGCGTTTGAGGCTCGCTTCAGTGTCCATCCAGAGAAGGATGGAGCCGCTGCGCGGGTCTTCTTCAAACGCGTAACTGTGAATCGTCTCCGCCAGCACCGATGGTGTTGGCAACAACTTGTCGTTTGCGTTGTCGGCCGCGCGCAGGTGCGAGGCGATGACATACACGAACGCCAGCAGAATGAACGGCAAGGCGCCGAGCGCCAATGCGCCGCCACGGCCCGGTTGCCGGTTGACGAGGCGACGCATTGGTTTGGATCGTTACAGCTTGCCGTCGGCCGCGAGCTTGGTGAAGCTCGGGTCGAACTTCATCTTCAGGTTCTTCGAATCGCCCAGGGTTTTGCCCGGGAACTGGATGCCGACCACGTCGGCGGACTTCGCACCCTTGCCCAACAGGTCGTGCGTGAAAGAGAACGTGCGCACCAGATCCATGGTCTTCACCAGATCCGGGCTGTTGGTGAAGGCGTACGCCTCGGCCGGGCTCACGAACATCTTCGTGGTGGCGAGCTGGCTCTTGAAGCCCGCTACATCAGTACCGGAGGCCTTCGCCATGCTGGCCAGCGCCGCGGCGGCCTTCGCATCCGTGCCGAACATCACCTTCAGCGTTTCGTACCACGCACCGACAAGCGCCTTGCCGAGGTTTGGGTCAGCTTTCAGCTTGGCGGAGTTCACGACCATGAGG
>JBDTUL010000319.1:0-7269 GCA_040007735.1 Gammaproteobacteria bacterium
AGCAGTGAGCTCGGGCTGCGGCTGATACCGCGAATTTTCCAGATCACGCCCCCAGCCATTCCACTGTGAGCCGGTCAGGTCGATGGGCCCACCGCGCTTCGCGCAGAGGTTCTGCTCGGGAATGCTGGCAACACCCGGGCCCGGCGCCTTGCCCGTGACGAAGGTGGCCACAGCATTGCTCTCGTTCAGCGTGAGGCCGCCAGCCTGCACGCGCATGACCCCGGTGGTGAGCGCCTGAACCACCTCTTCCGGCGAGCGTTTCGAGATGACCTCGAACGCGGGAATCCGATCCTTGGGGTGGTCGTGACAGACGGAACAGTACTGCTGGTAGAGGGCGGCGCCTCCGGAAGGGGGTGCGTCGTCTTTGCCGGCTGCCAGGGCAGCAACCGGCACAAGGATCAGCGCCACGATCCAGAGCGAGTACTTGGATAGCGTCATCGGCAGGCCCCCTCATGTACTTCTTCCGCGAGCCGCATTGTAGGCATGCGGTTCTCGCGCCGTCTCAATAGGCACACGGGCGATCACCGAACAAAAGAAACTCAGCGCAAGGACATGAGCATTACCCGCGCGAGCTTCGGCGATGTCGGCAGATCTACAACGCGTATTGGCAAATTTGGGGGGCACTGACCCCCGAATCTCGCGAACTGCTTGTGAGCAGCCTGCTAAAGCTTGTGCGACCGATTGGAGTGGCCCAAGGAGACAGGGATCCGGTCGCGCCTACTTGCGCTTTGCCGCGACGGTTTTCACGCGCGCCGACTCCTTCCGAGCCTGACTCACAAGAGTCTCCCAATTGTCCGGTGGATTTCCGGAATCGAGCATTCTTCGGAAGGTTCGGTACGCGTCGCCCGGAGGCCGCTCTTGCTAATTTAAGTCGCTGGCCAATCATGATGTTCAGTCCGATATCCTCGGTTTACAAATTCTATATTTGTTCTCGTGCTCGTCTCGACGCCGGATGATCGGCCAGAATCGAGACGGCGGCACTGCCTCAATCGACAGGCACCATCGTCAGGCGCCCTTCACTGACCTCGACCTTCACCTTCCGGTCGATCGCGAAACCGCCATCTTTCAGCCAGCGTCCGCGCAGTCGCAAGAACGGCACGTAAGATCCCGGCCGGTTCAGAGGGGCGTAGCTCACTGTGAGATTCCGGGCTTTCATGCAGGGGTTAGTCACAGGGAGGTCATCCTGCGGACTCATACACGCACCTCCGGCAGCCGGCGCCCAGACGGCCTGTTGGCGAGGCGATGGCGCGGGGTGGGCTTGTCGAGAGTGCCCTGCCCTCGCAGGCTAGGAAGCGGCGCTTTCAAGCTCGCGAAGAAGGCGCATGTGCTCTTCAGTCTGAATCTGCGCGTATGAGTAATATCGATGCTCGCCAAAGGCGGCGCCCGCCTCGCGCTCGACGCGGAACGTCGACTGAGCACCACCGGCCGGGTCGCTACCGAAGTTGAGCTGAATGAGATCCATGGGGCGGTGCATAGGCGACAGCTGATTGCCCGCTGTAAGTATCGTGCGAAATTTCTCGAATCGCTCGCTGAAAATAGCAAGCGGCTTCTCGAAGCGGACCGCCAGCTCACTTACGTATAACCGCTTCGGACTCAGCTCCGAATAAGTCGGAAGGCTGAATTCCTTAGAGATCCAAGTCATGAGGTCCTCTAGAAATCGATCGCCTTCGCTCGTTGAATTTCTCGTTTCAACGACAATTCCATCCTCATGTACAGTGAGATGCACGAGGATGAGAGAGCCATCGAGAGCTGTGAACGCGCCTGCTTCGAAGCTCAACTTGATGGGGCTGGCAGTCAAAGCACTAAGGTCCGGACCTTTAGAAAATCTATAATGCTGGACGATTGCTTCCGCTGCCGGCAGCAGAAACTGACCGCGCGGGTTCACGTACGCGAAGGGCATCAGCCAGATTGACCTTGCCGAGCGGACGGAGAGCAGTTTCATCGGATAGGGCCTTGTAGTTGTTTTCAGTGGAAGCGAGAGATGTCAATGCGCCGGTGTAGGAACTGGTCCGCCCGCATTGAACCTCGGCGGCATCCAACATGACAGCGAATTTCGGAGCGGTGGCCGCGGAGATCGAAGTTACCTCAGCTCGGGTTACGACACTCACTTCGTCCTCGAATGACGGAACCGCAAGCGCTTCATCGGAAACGTTCTTCAACTGCGACAGCAACTCTCCGTAGGAGACGAAGCGAACCGACAGCGCGACGTCGAAAGTAGCCGCGAGCGCGAGCAGCGTTTGAAGGGTGTATCGCCCGTAATCCGGATCCTCAAGACGAGAGATCACGTTCTGGGCCTTGCCGCTCCTCGTCGCGAGATCGCCTTGGGACCAGCTTCGCTTCTTACGCAAAGCTCGAATCTGAAATGCAATGGCGTTGCGAATATTCGATTCGACAAAAGCGTCGCGATATTCCTTGTCCTGAAAATCCGCGCCGATCATGACTGTCCCCACCGTTTCAGTTTGATTGCGCGAGAGGGATTCCGTTCGATCGCTTCTTTGACATCGACGGACAACTCGATGGCGTTTCGCGGATCGAAGTGCTTCGTCTTGGTAGCAAACATGCAAAAGGTGAATTCGTTGCGATCCGGGCCGAAGAATCCGAGCGCACGATGGTGCACCCGCCCGGCTTTGAAACGTACTTCGCCGACTCCGTCCTTCAGCAGATCGTAGTACGGCCGTGTCCACCCCTCTCGGTTCTGCTGTCTGAGATAGGTCATTCGGGTATCAAGTGCTGCCCTGGCCAGTCGGTGATTTTCATGCGAGTCGTACCAGCGGCCCACAACGTCTCCGCCGTTCGTCCATGGCAAGAGCACGGAGAACAATCATAGTAGTACAATTTTGTCATTTCAAGAGGTTTGATTACTAAAAACGCGGGATAAAATTACATTTATGTGATAATTCTATCTTGAGCGAGTGCCAAGCGAAAGGAATGCCACCTTAAGGCTCCGGCCGGATCGATTTCCGTCATCGGAACTGCCGCCTTCGCTGGCGATTGCGCGATGCTGCCAGGCGGGCGGCGATCGCATCACTCGAAGCGCGCCAACGGACCGAGCCTCCCGCCAAGACCTCGCAGTGCGGCCTGCACCTCCAAGGGTGCGCCCATGCTGGGCGCACAAAAGAGAAGGGGCGGTCGCCCGCCCCTTCTCTATCAACTCAAACGTCCTGATCTCAGGCCGTGCGAGTGCGCCAGCCCTGGTGGTAGCCCTCGCGCACTTCGCGCGCATAGGGAACCGGAGCAACTTTCACGCGCACGTCGAGCTGCTTGTGACGCTCGACAGTGGTCTTCTTCGTGCCGCCGCTCTCTTCGCCCCAGGTGAGGGTGAGCACGTCGCCGACATTGATGTTTGCGTCCACAACACCCAACGACAGCGCCGAACGCTCGTTGTAGCTGTACCCACCGAACATCGAGTAACCAACCGTCTTGCCGCCCATCGACACCTTGTCGTACGACGAAGAAGCGTAGTTCGCCAGCGGCAGATCGAAGAACTTGTAGTTCTCGCTGCCCGGCACGAACATCGAGGCGAAGATCTTCGCCATGTCCTCGCCGTTCCACTCGAACGTCACCTTCTTACGCTGCGGCTCTTTCGACAGCTTCTCGAGCGCTTCGCGGCCGGCGAAGTCATGGTCGAACTTCACGAACGGACCGTAGCCGAGCTCATACGGCGTCAGGTAGTAGTCTTCGATGTTGTCGGAGACGAAGCTGCCACCGATGGAGCCTGTGCCTTCGTAACCGCCGGCAGGCAGCCACTCGCGGTACTTCTTCATCTTCTCGCCCGTGTACACGGCCGGCAGGGGCGACGGAATCCACCCCGACTCGAGCGTGTTGCTGGCGTAGGCGCGCGAACCGACCGGCACCAGGCCGAATTCCTTGCCCGCTTCCAGAATGGTCTCGCGAATTTCGTCCCCCTGCTCGTAGGGGCCCCAGATCTCGAGACCAGGGGCACCTGCCATACCGTGACGCAGGGCGCGCACTTTCACGCCCTTCACGTTGATCACATCCATCGTGAAGAACTTCACGTCGGGGATCGGCCCGCCATTCACCTTCTCCAGCACCTTGGCCGCGTTCGGGCCCTGCACCTGGAAACGATAGTGACGGCGAACCACGGCCTTGCCGCGCGGCGCGGAGGGCGAGCGATCGTCACGAATGATGTCGACCTTGTAGCCGCCCGTCTCCGCGTTGAACTGAATCCAGTTCACGGAGGGCGCGCGGCCGACAAACAGCAGCTCGTCCTTGTCGAGATAGAACAGGATGCCGTCGCCGATGACGTAGCCGTCATGGCTGATCGGAACCATCTGCTTCGCCTTGTTCGGCTGGAAGTTCGCGAAGCTGTTGATGGTGGTGTAGGAGATGAGCTTCAGCGCATCCGGCCCCTTCACCGTCAGCTCCGCCATGTGATGGGACTGGTCGAAGAGCACAGCCGTTTCGCGCCATGCGCGCTGTTCGTCGCGCCAGTTGTGGAATTCGCTCGGGACCACGGGATACACGTACGCGCCGAGCTGCGAATTGCGCAACATCTTCACCGGGTTCCCGGCGGATTGGATCAGGCTCTCCAGACTTTTCTGACTCATGACTGCTAGTGACCTCTGCTGAATAGACTTTGGTTTTTAAATGCGTTGGGTGACGCTAATGCTCGCCTCAATTGACCTCGCGCGCGAGAGCGGAATGCTCCCGTCACCACTAGGTAATCGGTGCGCCTTTTCTCAGGTACGCGGCGTCGACGGTGTTGGAAAGCAACATCGCGATCGTCATCGGGCCGAGCCCGCCCGGCACGGGCGTGATCCAACCGGCGCGCGACTGCGCGACATCGAAACCGACGTCGCCCACGAGCTTGCCGTTCGATAATCGATTGATGCCGACATCGAACACCGCAGCGCCCGGACGGATCCAGTCGCCCGGCACGAATTCCGCCTTGCCCACCGCGGCGACGACCACCTCGGCGCGCTCGACTTCCGCTCTCAGATCCCGCGTGCCCGTGTGACACACCGTGACGGTTGCACGAGCCAGCAACAGCTCCAGTGCCATGGGCCTGCCGACGATGTTTGAAGCCCCCACAACCACCGCGCGCAGGCCGGTGAGGCTGATGCCGTACACCTCGGCAAGCCGGATGACGCCGTACGGCGTGCAAGGGCGCAACCGCGGCCGCTTCTGTGCGAGCAGCCCCGTATTCAAAGGATGAAACCCATCTGCATCTTTAGCAGGGTCGACCGCATCCATGATGCGATCGGAATTGATGCCTTTAGGCAGCGGCATCTGAATGAGGATGCCATCGACGCGCTCGTCGTCGTTCAGCCGTTTCACCAGCGCCAGCAGGTCCGCCTCGCTGGTGGTGACCGGCAGGTCGTGAGCAAAGGACTCGATGCCCACTTCCGCGCATGACTTACGCTTGTTTCGAACATAAACCGTAGAGGCGGCGTCCTCGCCCACCTGCACCACGGCGAGCCCCGGCTTGCGACCGAACTTCGCCGCGTAGGCTGCGGCCCGCACCGCCGTCTTCTGACGTTCGGATGCGGCGGTGGCCTTGCCGTCCATCAGGACAGCGGTCGTATTTTCCAGAACTGACGCCATTAGCCTGCCTGTATTGAGACACCGGCGCGCACAACAGCGTGCGCGCCGGCGCCGATCTTCAAATCACTCGCGAGGGATCAATAGCGGTAGTGATCCGCCTTGTAAGGACCTTCCTTCGCAACACTGATGTACTTCGCCTGCGTGTCGGTGAGCTCAGTGAGCACGGCATTCAGCTTGCGCAGCTGAAGGCGCGCCACCTTCTCATCGAGATGCTTCGGCAGCACATACACACCCACCGGGTACTTCGAGGTGTTGGTGTACAACTCGATCTGCGCGATGGTCTGGTTTGCGAACGAAGAGCTCATCACGTAGCTCGGGTGACCCGTGCCGCAGCCCAGGTTCACGAGCCGCCCCTTGGCCAGCAGGATGATCCGCTTGCCGTCGGGGAAAATGATGTGGTCGACCTGCGGCTTGATCTCTTCCCACTTGAACTTCTCGAGCGACGCCACGTCGATCTCGTTGTCGAAGTGGCCGATGTTGCAGACGATGGCCTGGTCCTTCATCTTCTTCATGTGCTCGCCGGTGATCACATGGAAGTTACCGGTGGCGGTCACGAAGATGTCTGCCTTGTCGCAAGCGTAGTCCATGGTCACGACGCGATAGCCTTCCATCGCGGCCTGCAGCGCGCAGATGGGGTCCACTTCGGTGACCCAAACCTGTGCGGACAATGCGCGCAGCGCCTGCGCCGAGCCCTTGCCCACATCGCCATAGCCTGCAACCACGGCAACCTTGCCGGCCACCATGACATCGGTGGCGCGCTTGATGCCGTCCACCAGCGACTCGCGGCAACCATAGAGATTGTCGAACTTCGACTTGGTGACCGAATCGTTCACGTTGATGCCGGGGAACAGCAGCCGCCCTTCCTTGTGCATCTGATAGAGACGATGCACGCCGGTGGTGGTTTCCTCAGTGACGCCGCGGATTTCCTTGGCGACCTTCGTGTACCAGCCGGGGCTCGCAGCGAGCTTCTTCTTGATAGCGGCGAACAGGAAGGTCTCTTCCTCGCTCGTCGGCTTCGAGATGACGGACGGGTCTTTCTCGGCCTTCATGCCGATGTGGACCAGCGCCGTGGCATCGCCACCGTCATCGAGAATCATGTTCGGCCCGACTGGTTTGTCGTCCTTGGCACCGAACTCAAAGATGCGATGCGTGTAGTCCCAATAGTCTTCCAGCGATTCGCCCTTCCAGGCGAACACCGGAGTGTTGCCCGCAGCGATGGCCGCGGCAGCGTGATCCTGCGTCGAGTAGATGTTGCAGGAAGCCCAGCGAACCTCGGCACCCAGCGCCTTCAAGGTTTCGATGAGCACAGCCGTCTGGATGGTCATGTGCAGGGAGCCGGTGACGCGCGCGCCTTTCAGCGGTTGCGACTTGGCGTATTCCGAGCGAATGGCCATCAGCGCCGGCATTTCCGATTCGGCGATCGCAATTTCCTTGCGGCCCCAGTCTGCAAGGGCCATGTCGGCGACCTTGTAGTCGGAAAAGCCTGCGGCAGCTTTTACATTGGCGTTCATAAGTCTGGTACTCCGATAGAAAGAACGAGCGCCGTGAGTGGTGATACACCGCCGATCTCTGAGCCTGGCAGGTTCAGCGAAAGAAGCTCCTTCGCCAACCCGTCGCAACGCTCCTCAGAGACCCTGCGGCTACCGCATCCCTTGATGCGGCTCTATTCATGCGCTGCGCGCAGGATTCAACGGGCAGTCGCGC
>JBDTUL010000320.1:0-7264 GCA_040007735.1 Gammaproteobacteria bacterium
TGCGTTGCTGGTCGCCACGGTCATCGTGGTGTGTTTCGTGTTGCCTGCGGAATTTCGCATCGACCCCACCGGAATCGGCCGACGCTCGGGGGTGATCCAGCTTGCCGGCCCCAAAAAGCTGACGGCCGCAGAGGCGGCCGCGGTGTCGACAGTGCCCGCCGTGGCGGGCGGCGCCGCCGCGCGGTATTACGAAGGGGGCTATCGCTCGGACTTCGTCGACATCCCGCTGAAGGTGGCTGGCACTGGCGAAGGCGGAGACGAGCTCGAATACAAAGTACACATGAAGCCTGGCGCGACGCTGGCTTACTCGTGGTCCGTCGCGGGCCTCGCGAACCCCGACGAGTTCTACTACGACTTCCACGGTGAAGCGTCCGCGAAGACTCCGGGCTCCGAACCCACCGTGGTGGAGTATCGCCAGGCCACCGGTACGCAGTCCCACGGCACGCTGGTCGCGCCATTCGATGGCATCTTCGGCTGGTACCTGCAGAACCAGTCGGAAAAGCCTCTCGTCGTGCGGCTGAAGATCAGCGGCTTCTACGACCTCGTGCCCCCGGGTGGGTACGGCAACGATATGGCGATCGAGGCCAATAAAGCATTGCCGTAGTGGACTGCGACCGAGGCTAGTCTTCCACCGAAGGCGGCTTTTCCTCAGTTACCGGCGCATCTGCGCGCCCGACACGTGTGCGTGGCAACCCTTGCTGACGTCTGGCCTTCCGCAACGAATAGGCACGCAGCAGAAGCAAGATCGAGATCCACACAAGAATTGCCGCCACCGGAATGGCCACCAATAACGGCCAGAGCACTACGATGGCTGCTATGCCAAGGAGCACAGCGCCAACGATGGCAACAACACGGCCCTCAGTGGCCGCCAGCACTCGCTGATCGGTCAGGGCCGCGCCAACTGTGCGGCCGAGACGCAGGGCGCCAGCGGCTGCGCGCGACGCGCTGCCTGTGTTGCCACTGAGACCCACCTGTTCGCGGCGCGGGCCTCGATCGGTGTTCGCGCGCATTCCGCGCCGCCGGGCATGCAGCACAATCTCTGTCGAGTACTGGAGATCGGCCAGGTACATGCGTTCCATCTGCGTCGCGAACGCTTCGTTCTCGACCACAGCGTCGAGCTCATAGTTGCCGATCCAGCTCGCGATATTGAGATTGCTGGAGCCCACGCGCGCCCAGCGACCGTCTGCCACTGCGGTCTTCGCATGCAGCATCGAGCCCTTCCATTCAAACACTCGAATGCCTGCTTCGAGCAGCGGGCGAAAACCGGCTTGGGAGAGCGGGCGCAAAATCGGAAGGTCGCTCGCGCCAGGCACTAGCAGGCGCACATCCACACCATCGAGTGCAGCGGCGCGCAGAGCCTGGACATACGGCGGCACACCCGCGAAGTACGCATCCGTCAACCATAGTGTGTGGCGCGCGGCGGCGGCGATGAGTTGATCGAGCCTGAAGATTCCCGTGGTGCCCGGAGCGTTCGCCACGATGCGAAGCGAAACGTCGCCCGCGTCCGGTATGGACTCGCGCTCGGCAAGCTCGTCCGCGGGTATCGGCGTCCCCATTGACGCCCACACCTGCGAGAATGCGCGCTCACAGTCGCACAGCGCCGGCCCGCTAACCTGGATGCCGGTGTCACGCCACGGCTCGATGCCACGAGACGCATTGCCGGCCCACATGTCTCCCACGCACAACCCGGTGACAAATCCGACGCGGCCATCCACCGCGAGCATCTTGCGATGGTCGCGATGAAGAACGTTCAGCGGATTCGTGAAACGCGGGCGGTTGAAACACCGCACTTCCACTCCCGCGTCCGTGAGTCCGCGCCAGAATTTGCGTGATGTTTTTCCGAGCGCGCCCACCCAATCGTAGATGAGCCGCACGCGCACCCCGGCTCGCGCGCGAGCAGCGAGCGCGTCTGCGAACTCGCGGCCCGTGATGTCGTCGACGATGAAGTAGTTCTCGAAGTAGATCTTGCGCTGAGCGCTGGCGATGGCTTCGCGCCAGGCCGGGTAGTTTTCTGCGGCATCTTTCAGCAGCCGCACCCCGTTTCCCGCCACTAGTGGTGCACCCGCTGCGCGCGTGAAAGCACGGTCCAGAAGCGCGCTATCGCGTGAATCTCGCGCAACGCGGTGGATCGGTTCGGCACTCTCGGTGGGCGTCGGCGACGGCATCGGTTGCGAGTCTACACAGGTGTCTTGGATCGCCGACTGTCACGATATCGACGCACCACCTGCGTCGGGCTGCGCGCCCGGTAGCTATGCAGGTCGCAGGGGGCTAGGATTTCGGCGCTTGCCGATCTCAATCATTGCAGGAGGAGACGCTCAGATGAAACTCAGCACCAATCTGATTCTGGTTGCGGTCATGGCCACGGCGTTGCTGGTGGGGTGCAAGAAGCAGGATCCGCTTCCGAACACACCCGAGCCGAAAGCCGAGGCGGCCGCCCCCGCCGATGCGGGCGCGGGAACCACCACAAACTTTGAGAACCCCGCTGCCACGGAGCCGGCGAAGCCCGCCGGACAGTAGGGCGACTCAGTGGAATGAGATGACGAACCGGTCGCCGGGAGCCCCGGGCGACTGGTTTCGCTCGGGCACAAGCTCGATGGCGTAGCTGCCCGGCTGCAGCGGGCCGGTGTCGAGGTACGCGGTGACGAACCCTTCGTCGGAAGCCGGTAAGCCGCTGGCGCTGCCGACGAGTGTGCTGTCCTTAGCCGAATCCATCCGCTGCACGGTGACGCGGTAACGTTCGTTCGTAGCACGGAGTGATGCCAGCATGCGCAGCTCGATAGCGCCGCGCTGCGTGGGCAAGGCAACCTCGACCACTGGTGCCGGGCCGCGCGTTCGGGCGAGCACCAGCGTGCTGGCGACACCCACGCTGTGCCCGTCGGACTCTGCCAATTGCTCGATCGATGCCACCAGCGGCGAGGGCATGGATCGGGCGGTCCAGAGCCAGGTGCCGAGCACCATCAATACCAGCGCGGCTGCCAGGGCTGCGGGTAAGGCCCAACCGGGCCTCGCCCGAACGCTTGAGTTCAGTTCGCCGCGCTCACGAAGAATGGCCATGCCCTCCCTGAGCCGCAGCGTGCGCTCGATGGCGCGCACGCTATCTGGATCCCGTGCGTAGTGGGCCTCGAATGCCGCCCTGCTGTCCTCGTCCAGCTGATTGGCCAGGTAGCGTTCGATGATGTGTTCACGGTCGATTTGTTTAGCATCCATGCTCATGTTCCTGAGAGTATTTGCGAGAGCGCCAGCAGCAGGGCGACCGCAAGCGACAGCAGATCCGATTTGCCGAAGCCCTTGTGCGCGAGCAGTTCGCGAAACCGCTCACGCGCCCGGAAGATGACGCGGTTGAACTGCACTTCGGTCAGGCCGAGCGATGCGCAGAGCTCGCCGCGTTCCTCTTCCTTCAGGTAGAAACGAACCAGCACTTCGCGGTCGCGCGGCGAGGACATCTCGCCCATCAGCCGCTTGACCACCCCGGCCCACTGCTCGGCCTGGATGGAGCGTGCCGGGCGGGCCTCGGCAGCGGCGTCGACCAGCATCAGCGCACTTTCGGAGTCCGATACAGCCGACTTGTCCTTGCGGCGGTGGTTGCGCAGGTGGTTGAGGGCCACGCGGTAAACGTAGCCGTCGAGCTGGTTGCGATGCTCGATCTCACCTGTGCGGAGCTTGCGCAGTGCGGTCACGATGGCGTCCTGAAGCATGTCGGCAGCCAGATCCGCGTTCCCGGTGACGCGAGTTAACTGGGCCTTCAATCCAGACATGTCGCGAAGGAGCGTTTCATGCAGCTCTTCGCGTTCAAAACGCCGTTTTCCGGGTATTGGTCCGTCACGCTCGCCAGCCAAGCCGTTCAACCCTGTCCATAATGGGGCGAGGCAGAGTATACGGCACCATCGTCTCGGCTCTATTGCCCGCGAAGCTTCCGTCTCACGATAATTGCCCGGCACGGGCCCGAACGTCCCGCGCACAAGGAGTAGTTGCGTGGCAGCGCGGGGGCGGATCGGGTCGTGGATATTGCCGGTCGTGCTCGCGTACGTGCCGGGTGGCTTGCTTGCGGCCCCTCCTGGCATTCCGAGCTGCATTCCCGCCACCGATGCCGCCTCCGTAGTGCTTGATCGCACGGTTGCCCTGCGGGGCGACGATGAATATCGGCTGGATCTGCCGGATCGCGCGGGTATCGATACCGTGGTGTACGCGCTCGAAAGCGGCGTCGATATCCAGTTAGACGTGCATGAAATGAATGGGGCGCTCGTCGCAACAGCCGAGAGCCCCGTCGCCCGTAGCGGAATCCAGCGTATCTATCTCCCGGCCGCCCGCAAGGGAGCTGGATATGTACTTGTACGGGGTCGAGAACATCCCGGTGTTACTGGTTCGGTGCGAGTGATGCTGGCGCGCGTGGCTCCCGGTGATGGCGCATCCAGTTGCAATACCATCGAGCGCAACGTGGCGGCCGCCGATGAGACGTACGCGCGCTCGCGAACCGTCGCGAGCGCGCCGATAGCGGGGTTGCGCGGCGATTCGCGCAGCGCGCTCGAATTCGCCGCCGCTCAATATGAGAAAGCGGCTTTTGCGCTGGACGGCACCTCGCGCATCCTCGAGCTGGGCAACCTCCAGCTCGCCCTCGCCGCACTCTATTACTACGACCTGCCGGATTGGGCCCGCAGTGCGCAGTGGGCGGAGGCGGCCGCGGCTACATTCGAGCGGGGCGGGGCTTTGTATCTCAGAGCCCGGGCGCAGGCAATTCTCGCCGCTGCGTGGCTGGAAGTGGCCACCAAGTCATCCGCAGCCAGCCAGAGTTCCGGCACACCGCCGGACACGCGAGCGACGCTCGATCGGGCGCGCGCACTGCTCGCACAACTCGAGGAATTTCATGCCGGCCGCAGCGAGCGTTACGACCGCGCGCTCCAGACCAACAACATAGGCCTCGCCTATTTCTATGAGGCGCGCTTCGAACCGGCAATCGCATACTTCACGCGGGCGCGAGCCGAGTTCGATCAGCTGGGCGAAACTCAGCGCGTGGCGATAGCCCTGCAGAACATTGCACTCTGCGAGTGGGGTCTGGGCCGATTGAGCGCGGCGCTGACGCGTTTCGATCGGGCGGTGAGCCTGATGAGTCCGCAGCCCTATCCCGATCTCTATATCGCCACGCTCTACAGCAGCGCCCTCGCGCACTATGCGGCGGGCCGATTCGATGACGCGCTCAGATTACAGGGTCAGGCGCTCGACCTGGCGACGCGCTTGCAGCTGGACCGAGCGCGGGCACGCGGCTATTACGGCATGGGCGTTACGTACTACGCCATTGGCGACCGAGAGCTCGCCGCGCGTTTTCTCCGTCGCGCCCTCGAGATGCTGACGCCGGATGTGGATGGCCGTGGACGAGTCGCGGCCCTGCGTGCGCTTGCCGTCATAGAACTGGAGACCGGCCAGTCGGCACAAGCTGCCGCGCATGACTCGGAGGCGCTACGCCTTGCCGCTTCGCCCTCGGCCCGGTCCAGAATTCTGCTGCGCCTCGCATCGGACTACGCCGCGCAGGCCGATGCGAAGGCTGCGCTCGTTCTGCTCGATTCACTGGCCTCGTTCGCGCCGAACGGGGACGCTCTGGTGCAGGCGCTCGCTCTGGCGCAGCGGGCGAAGGTCCGGCGTGCGTCGGGCGCGTTGGATGCCGCTCGCCGCGATGTTCAACTGGCCCTCAAGACGTTGCGGCAGTTCGAGGCGGTCACCGATGAGTTCGAAGCGCAGGTAGAACTCGCGCGCATCGAGGCGGACGCAGGCAACGAAGAGGCTGCGCTCGGCGCCCTGTCGGAAGCCCTGGGGCTGACGGGCGAGATCACCTCGCAGACGGCGAATCCCGAGTATCGGGCCTCTATCGCCCAATCCGTGCGACCCGCGCTCGATCTGAAGATCGAGCTGCTCTGGACCCGATATCAGAGGCTGGCCAGCTCGCGTGACACCGCCGGCGCGCGCGTCACGATCCTGGAGAGCCTGCGCACCGCCGATGATTCGCGCGCCCTGGCCTTCGAGCAGCTCCGGGCGCAACGCCTCGAGAACAACGACGATCCGCGCGTGCCCGAGCTGCAACGAACCATCGCCACGCTGTATCGGGACATCGCGGATCGCCGCTTTCAGCTTTCCACGCGCGAAGATCGCGCAGGGCCCAATGACCCCGCCGCCAAGGCGCTTCGCGAAGATATTTCGCGCCTGCGAGCGCGACTTGGTGTGGCGAACGCAGATCTGGCTGCACGCGCGGCACCCACATCGCCACAGTCGCTTGCACCGCGTGACGACTGGATGGCGCGAGCGATCGCGTCGCCGGCCGGCAGGGCGCTGATCGAGTATTGGATCGGCACCGCGCATTCCTATGCATGGACAATAGTGCGTGGACAAATCTCCTGGGTGCGCCTAGAACCCAGCGCGCAGATCGAGCGCGTAGCGCGCACGTTCCACGAAGCGATGCGTTCCTATGCAACCACGCCAGTTCGCAGTCGCCTGGAATCCGGTGCGGAGCTTCATCGTCTGATCTTTGCACCATTGAGGATGCAACTCACCGGCGTGCGCGAGCTCACTATCGTTCCGGACGGTCCACTGCACTACGTGCCCTTCGGCGCCCTGCGCGACGGCGCCGCGGCTTCCGATAAGGCATACGTGGCGCAGAATTTCTCTGTCGAGCTGGCTCCGGCTCTGCGCCTGACGTTGCGCGACCCTGTGCCGCCGCCGCCAGCGGCGTGGGCCGAATCCCGCATGCTGATGGTCGCAGACCCTGTCTACCGTGCAGATGACCCTCGCCTGCAGCCTGTGGGGAGGTCCGCTCCGTCGGATCGACTTTCTGGGATTCTGCGCACGCGGGGCGGCGCGGATGCGAAGGATCTCGAGCGTCTCATTTCCAGCGCGCGTGAATCGGAACAGATCCGCGCGCTGCCCGGCCTGCGGCACGTGGATCTGCTCGAAGGCCTGGACGCCACCCGCGCTCGTGTGCTGGCGCTGAATCTCGGCGGCTACCGCTTCATTCACATCGCCTCGCACGGAATCATCGATTCTGAGATTCCGCAGCTCTCCGCACTTATTTTGGGCGCCTGGGATCGCAACGGACCCGTTGCGGATCAATACGTGCGGGCCGGTGACCTGCTCGGGCGCACTTTCGATGCACAGGTGGTTGTACTCAGTGCGTGCGACACCGCGTTGGGTCGCCAGTTTGCGGGCGAAGGCCTCGTGGGGCTGCAATACGCTGCGCTCGCGCGCGGTGCTCGATCGGTGGTCGCCTCGCTCTGGCAGGTTC
>JBDTUL010000321.1:0-7255 GCA_040007735.1 Gammaproteobacteria bacterium
AGCCCGGCGGAAACACCGTGGGATCGATCAGTTCCTCGCGCGCCCAGATTCCGGCCAGCGGATTCAACCCATTGGTCAGCGCCTTGCCGAACACCACCACATCCGGCGCGACGCCGAAGTTCTCGATCGCCCAGAAACGCCCGGCGCGATAGAAGCCCATCTGGATCTCATCGTCGACGAGCAGGATGCGGCGCGCTTCCAGGATGCCCTTCAGCTTCTCGAAATACCCCGGCGGCGGAATCACGTAACCGCCCGTGCCCTGGATGGCTTCCACGAAGAAGGCTGCATACTCGGAAGCCCCTGCCTTGGGGTCATAGACTCCGCAGTACTCCGTGTCGAAGAGGCGGGCGAACTGATCCACGCAGTACAGGCCGCAATCCTCGCGCTTCTTGCCGTAGGGGCAGCGGAAGCAATAAGGAAAGGGAACGAACTGTGCACGCTCGCCGAAGTGGCCGTAGCGGCGCCGGTAGCGATAGCTCGAAGTGATGGCGGACGCCCCGAGCGTGCGGCCGTGATACCCGCCTTCGAACGCGAACATCAGGCTCTTGCCGTTGCACGCATTGCGCACGAGCTTCAGGGCATCTTCGACCGATTGCGAGCCACCGACATTGAAATGCACGCGGCCCTTGCTGCCGAAGGTGGCTTCACACCGCTGCGCGATGCGCTTCGAAAGCTCGATCTTGGTTTCGTGCAGGTACTGGCTGGCGAGCTGCGGCAATTTATCGATCTGCCGTTTCAGCGCGTCGTTCAAGCGCGGATTCGCGTAGCCGAAGTTGACCGCGGAATACCACATCTGCAAGTCGAGATACTCACGCCCGGCGGCGTCGTGAAGGAAACTGCCCTCACAGCGTTCGAAGATCTTCGGCGGCTCGCTGTAGTGGACCGTGTCACCGAAGGAGCAGTAGCGCGCTTCATCGGCCAGCAGCTGGGCTTCATCCACCGTAGCTCTCCTCGGCCAACGCGGCCGTCTCGGCATGCCGGGGCACACCATCGAACAGCATTCCGAGCTGGCGGATCACTGACGCAAAATCCGCCGCCGCCCGGTGTTCGATTGCATTTGTGCGGCAATACTCCAGCAGCCTGCCGCGCGCGAAGACCAGGTCCGCGCGCCTGGCTACGCAGAAGTCCGAGAGGCCGTCTCCGATCAACGCAACCCGTCGATTCTGTTGGCGGGCCTCAGCGGCAAGCGCGCATTTGCAGGTCGCCGCATCCGTGTCACAGCTGCCCTGCGCGAAGGGAAAGCCCAGCATCCAGGAGTTGCTTCCGGCGGCGATGAGATAGGTGGCCGCAATGGGTAGCCGCGGCACTCCCGCGCGCGCCAGCAGTGCGCGAATGACCTGGTGGAACCCTTCACTCGCAATACGTACGTCGCATCCCGCCGACTGCGCGGCCGCGACAAATGCGGAGAAATCAGGATCGAGCGCGATCTGCGGCAACATCGCGTTGAGTTCCGCCCGACTCAGCTCGAGAAGCTCGACCTGACGTCCCAGACACTCGCGCGAGCTGAGCCGGCCGGCCTGCCAGCTGCGCTCGATGAGTTTCCATTCGAGGCCGGCAAAGCGCTCGAGCAGAATATCCGTGACGTCCTCGCGGGCGATCGTGCCGTCGAAATCGCAGATGAGGGTCCATTCGGGTCGCGCGGCGGCCGCGGCTTTCCGGACGAAGGCTCGCATGTCTGCTCCTGATGATTGATCGTGTTCGCCGGCTTCGACGTCGCCGCTCTGAACAATCAACCGCGCAGGGATTCGCGCTCAGCGTGGGCCGTGAATCCGCCAGGAGAACCCTACGTTGACGATACGCGGCAGCCACGAGGTGGGCTCGGTCATGCTCGATGCGGTCTGCGGGCCGACAAACCGCACGCAGCACTCATTGGCGCGATTCGCGCTGTTGGTGACTTCAACCCAGGTTGCCAGTTCACTGCCGCGCACGGGAATGTTCCAGCCCGCGCGCAGGTCAACCGTGAAATAGTTTTCCCAGCGCGCCGAGTTCCGCGGGCCGGCTATGAACTGCGCAGGCGACACTGATGTCTCAGGCGTCCACGTGAAGGGCGTGCGCGGCCATCCGCGATGCCAGCCCAGGAGTGCAGCCGCACTGCGCCGGCCAGCATTCCACGCAAGCCCCATCGTGAGTGCATGAGGCTGGTCCCAGCTGCGCAGCACGTCGTCCGTTGCGAATTCATCCGCCACCCGCGACCAGGCGTAATTGCCCCACAGCTCGAGCGATGGGGTGAGCGCATGGCGCACGCTCAGCTCGATGCCGGCGGACTCCGAGTCGTTCGCGGAAATCCGCACCCGATCGGGCTCGAGATCGGGCAGCAGCGACAACCTGTCGAGCGTGTTGTCGAAGTAGGGACTCACGTTCGTCCAGCGCTTGCGATACAGCTCGAGGGCGACGCGAGTGTCGCCCGGCGGCTCGTAGGAAAATCCCACTATCGTATGAACCGCCAGCTCAGGCTCACCCGGAGCCACCTGCCCTTCCTCCACTCGCCACTCATCGACACGCTGCGCCTGGGTGAAACGGCCCCACGACCCATACACTCGCCAGTGGGTCAGAACGTCATAGCGAACGTTCAGGCGCGGGCTGAGCTGCGCGACCCCCTTTGAGCCCCCGTAGTCCTGGCCATCCAGACGCGCTCCGACTTCTGTCTCGAACGAGGACCAGCGATGCCGGTGTGCCACGTAGACAGCATAGGTCGTCACCGAGGGCGAAGCGCTCGCCGACATGGTGTTGTCGACCGGCCGGCCCAGACCGTCGGCGATCACCTTCGAGAAGCGGCCGGTGCGGTCGTATTGAAGATCGGCATTCGCGTGCGACGCTTCGAACCCGTAGCTCCACACCTGATGTTTGACCGGCTCGTACGTCCACGCGCTGCGCAGCTCGACATCATAGAAGTCGCGGGACTCTGTGAGCGCGCCATTGCCGATGCCAGCGATCGCAAGCGTTCCACTGCGATCACGCTCCGCATGAGTCAGCGCCAGCACGCTGCGCGAATGCGTAGCCGCGGAGAGATCATGATCGAACGCAACCCATGTGTACTCGTCGCGGTAGTGCGCCGTTGCCGACTCGCCAGCGGGATCGGTTGCGAGTTGAATGCTGTCATCGAGCAGCAGCCAGCCGAGCGTAAAGGAGGACTGTTCGTTCAGGCGATAGCGAATGCGGCCCAGGGTATCGCTGAATTCAGGATTGCCGATCTGACCGTTGACCGGCTCCAGCACCACATCCTGGGTACTGTGACGAAGCGTCGCGAGCCAATCTATCGGCAGTTGATCCGCATGCCCGACCGAGGACAGCTCATAAGCGAGCAGGCTCGCACCTATAGAGTGCTCGTAGCCCGAGTCGAGCGAGCGAGGTGTGATATCTATGACGCCACCTGACCGGGTGCCATAGCGCACGGGAAAGCCACCGCTGAACAAATCTATGCGCTCGACCGCGGACGGGCTGAACGCGCTGACCAGGCTCTGGAAGTTCTTCAGGTGAAACGGATCGGCGAGCGGCACGCCATCGAACTCCACCAGCACGTCATCGAGTAGCGAGCCGCGAATGTAGGGGCGCGCCGAATCGTTGCTCACGAAACCTGGAATCGCATGCACGGCACGCAACGCATCGCTCTGGCCACCAGGCACCTGCTCGATCTCGTTCCGGGTCATTGGTTTCGGCTGGCCGATGACACTTGCGCCGAGTGAATAGCGGCTGGCGTAGACGGACACCTCTTCGAGCGGCACATCCGCCCCCGACGGCGGGCTGGCCACGGCAGGCTGGTCGCTCGGCGCGCTGGCCGGTGGCACTCGCGTGACCACGTAATGATTCGGGCCTACGAGCTGTAGCACGAGTCCCTGAGCTGCGAGGGCATCGCGCACGCGAGTCAGCGTGTCCGAGCCGGAGGGCGCAGCGGGAGCCGTCATTTCCGGAGTGACGAGGTCCGAGCTATAGAGAACCTCGACGCCCGTCGCCCGCAGCGTATCCAGCAGATGCGCAAGCGAAACGGGCTGAGGATGCGCGGCAAACGCGCTCACCCACCCCAGGATCAGGAGCACGCCACTAGTGCGGTGAATAGCCCGCGAACAGGTCGACACGAGTCATTGGATTGGTTCGGCCCAGGTGCCGGTTCATCCGCCTGAGCTTACGCGGATTGCCTCGCCATGAAGCTCAAATCGCAGCGACGTCGTTCTCAAGACCCGTTCAATAGCCTCGAGCGGAGTCAGCCCACTCACCGAACCGCGCAGACGTGTCCGCACTGCGACGTCGCGTGCATGATCGTCAGCGAAATCGACCTGCCGGCCGGTTTCGCGACCGGCCCACTGCAGGAAATCCATCAGCTGCCGGTCCTCGATCTCGAAATCGGGAGCCAGCGCTTCCACCCACGCCCACGAGCGGCCGTGAGTCTGAACACGCTCACGTACCACCGGGCCCAACCGCGGCACCACGAGCTCCGTGCCCGCCTCGGCTGTTTCGGTGCCGCTCGGACGGAGCAGGCGTATTGCCCCTTCCCGCACGCGAATGTGCACATCGCTATTCACGGTGGACACTTCAAACTGCGTACCCAGGTGCTCTATGAGCCCGGACACCGTAATTACCCGGAAAGCCGCCGACCGAGGTGTGCCCGGCGGAAGATCCACGTACATGCGACCTTCGCTCAGCCGCATTTCATTCAACGACTGCGCGGTGAGGACGCTGCCCGGCGCAATGCGCAGCGTGCCACCCTCCTGAAGGTCGATCAGCGCGGAGCCCTGCGATGCGATCGTGTCGCCGGCATGCAGAACCGTGCCCACACCCAATGCGCGATCCGAATGGAAGTTTGATTGGAGTGCGAGCCCGCCGGTCTCGATGCGTGCGATGGTGCCCACCGTCACGAGGGGCGCCGAAGGCCGCAGCCAGAAGGCGGCGGCGAGCGCAGCGCACGCGACGCTTGCAGCAAGAGCCGCTACTTTGAAACCGCGCCATCGCTTCGGGGCAGGCAGCGTTGCCTGCCACTCCGCCTGTACGGCAGCCCTGACGCGCGCCAGCGCCTCTTCAGAGAGCGGTTTACGCCGCAGGCCCTGGCCCAGTGAGCGGGCGACAGGGTCATCGGCCTCGTCATTCGACTCAGGGCCGGTCACAACGCTGTCTCCTCGTGCCAGAATTCCTTGAAGGCTTCGCGAGCCCGCGCGAGCAGGGATTGTGCGGCGGTGGGAGTGACTCCCAGCATCTGCGAAATTTCCTGCACCGAGAACCCATCGCCATACTTCCACTCGAGCGCCCGCGCATATCGCTCGGGCAAGCCGTTGAGCGCGGTGGCGATGGCTCCGCGGCGGTCGGCCATCTCGAGCTCGCTGCAAGGCTCGAGCTCAGCCGCTGCTCGCAGCTCCAGCACCACATCGCGGGTAAAAGGGCCTGCGTCCAGGCTTTCGTGCGTCGGCTGGCGGGCGGCTTTTCGATACACATCCGCCAGCTCGCAGCGGCAGATCTCGCACAACCAGGTGAACAGCGCCGCCTCACCACGGAAGCTTGCGATATTTCGCATCGCCTTGATCAGACTGTTCTGCACGATGTCCTCGATGGCGGCCGCATTCAAGCGGGACCGCCGGGCCGCAAATGCCGCGAGACGCGACGCATAAGTGCGGAAAAACTCGTCAAAGGCACGCTGCTCGCCCGCGAGCATGCGTGCCACCAGATTCAGGTCCTTTTCATGCCGCATCGGTCCGACTTCGCCACGGTACGTTCGCCTGTGGACTGAGACGTCACCGGGCCGCCGGATCAATCGACGGGGCGAGGCGTGCCGGCACATTTGACAGTGCACCGGCCGCAGCCCGAGGTGCGGACGACAGCAGCGCGTACCGTCGACCCTGCGGCAGCTCGTAGACACGCTCCACGACCAGACCGAGCTGTATCACGAGATCCTGTACCACCGGCGCCTCCGGGGGGGGGCGCAGCTTCACGCCGAGAGACTTCAAACGACGGAGCACAGACCCGTCGCCGACACCATTGAGCTTGACCAGCAACACCGGCGGACTCTGAGCCTGGAACAGGACCCGCGCGGACGGGATGTCCGCCGGCCGCGCGATCCGCCGGCCGGCGAGCGCGCGATCCAGGGCCGCCACAATGGTTTCGTCGGCGGCGTAGACCGTCAGTGGCCGGTCGCCCGAGTCATGATCGATCCTGCGCACCAGCGCTCCGAGATCCTGCCAGCCATCCATCGCGGGAAACACGGTGACGGCCGTCGCAAAGAACGCCAGCACGAACGCGCAAAAAGTTGCCGCAATGGCGCGCGGCCAGGCTTGCCGACGCAGACTGCGCAAGGCGAACCCAAGCGCTACCAGCGAAGCGAGTGCGCCAACCACCGCGACGGGTGCAAAGCTGCGCGCGGCGGCATCTGCGCTGGCAATGAACCCGCTTGCTACAAACAGAACGATTGCGAGCAGCGCTACCAGCCATACCGTTGCCTTCATCATGCGTCGATCGAAGGAGTCTGGATCAGACACGCGCTCCGCCGCCCACAAGCCGATCAGCAACGCCGCGGCGGGAAGCACCGGCGCCGCATAGATGCCCCGCGCGGTTGTTGCAACCGACAGCGCGAGCAAGGGCAGTGCGAACGCAAAGAGCGCGTACCGCCACGACCCTGCACCCGGGCTTCGAGCTACGCGCCATGCACGGCGCAGTGCCGCGACGAACAGAAATGTCCAAGGCGCCAGATACAGCGGCAGTTCGACCAGATATTTTCCCGGCCAGTTGTGGTGGCCTGTCGCGTAGCTAGCCGCATCCGCGCCGGGAAGCGTTACGACACGGCCGGCGACGTTGCTCCAGAGCAGAACCTGCAGAGCGTGGGTGCCGTTGGTGGAACGGGCGACCGCGACGAGCCATGCGCCGATGATGCAAACAGGGATTGCAGTGCCGATCCACAGTTCCCAGCGTCGCAACTCGCGCCACTGGCGCTCGAACACAATGAGACCTGCAGCCCCTGAGACAGGGACCAGCCACCCCGCGGGGCCCTTGGCCATGAACGCAAGCGTAAGCCCGCCGTGCATGAGCAGATACCACAGGAGTTTTGCGCGGCTTTCCGACGCGTTGAGCCCTGAGTAGAAACCGAGCAGCGCGAGCATCACTCCGGCCATCAACGCGGCATCGGTTGCGAGCCACGAGGCAACCTGCAACGAGAGCAGGAAAGACGCCGAGGCCAGGCCTGCAAACCACGCGGCCGTCGCTCCGCCCATCTCAAAGGCGAGCAACACCACGGCGCCGAGCGCGAGCACTCCATACAACATATTGGGCGCTCGAAGCG
>JBDTUL010000322.1:0-7246 GCA_040007735.1 Gammaproteobacteria bacterium
CGGACTCTTCCACACGCCGATTGCCGCGTGATCAGGAATTCGCCATGGACAGGTGAGTACCTTCATGCCCAAAGGCCGCTGGATATCCAGGGTTATCAATACTATCATCGGCGTTATCTCGCACGGCGAGCTTGCCGCGCCGGATGCGTGGCCCACATCGCAGGGATCTGCGCTTGCTGAGCAAAGGCATTGTCGGAAAGTCGTCTTGTTGTCGGTATCAGCGGCGCCTCGGGTGCGATATACGGTGTGCGTCTGCTCGAGGCGTTGCAGAAGACTTGCATTGAGACCCATCTGGTCATCTCGCGCGCGGCTTCGCGCACGATCATGGAAGAGACGGGCCGTTCCGTAGAAGACGTTCGCAAGCTGGCGAACGTCTGTTACGCCGCAAGTGACATCGGCGCGGCCATTGCCAGTGGGTCGTACCGCACCCTTGGCATGATTATCGTACCGTGCTCCATCAGGTCGGCTGCGGAGATTGCGTATGGGACCACATCAACGCTTCTGACAAGGGCCGCGGATGTCACCCTGAAGGAGCGTCGAAGGCTCGTTTTGCTGGTGCGAGAAAGCCCGTTGCACCTGGGCCATCTGCGAATGCTCACGATGCTCGCGGAGGCCGGCGCGATAGTGGCGCCTCCTATGCCTGCCTTCTACGCAATGCCTCGGACGCTCGATGATCTCATTGACCATACGGTGGGCCGGGCTCTCGATTTGTTCGACATCGAGACCTCGCTGGTGCGCCGCTGGACGGGTACCACGAAGCACCCTGTCGATGAGAAATGAGGTTCCCGAGCCGTCCTTCTCCCGCTTCGCCTTTGATTTCTACGCGAAGCAAGGGGTGCAAGCGGCGGCGTTACACCTGCAGGATGACTGCGGTGCCGATGTAAACATCTTGTTTCTGATGCTGTACGCCGCGCGCAGGGGTATTGCGCTCTCCGAGTCCGACGTTCGCAGCCTCGAGCTGTCTTGTCGAGAGTGGCGGGGGAATGTCACTCAACCGCTTCGCCAACTCAGGCGTCACGTGGCGAACGTTCCGTCGCGCGCAGAGGTGCCGCTGCTCTCGGATGTCTATCAAAGAATGAAGGACGCGGAGCTCGCCTCCGAAACCTGGCAGCACCACCTCCTCGAGCGTGCCCTGTCGGGGTTGGGAGAGAGGCGAGATCGCTCGCAATCACCGACGCTGGCCTGGGACAATCTCACCGCCTATCGTCGCCTTCTGCCGATGCCTGATGCGCCACTGCGCGCTCTGTTCGACGCCTCCGAACCGAGGTCTTGATGTTTACGCCGACCTCTGGCGCTCTCCTCAGCGGAAGTAGTCAGAGAGCTTCAATGTATCCGCGCCGGGTGTGATGGCGCGCTCGAACTCCTTTTCGCGCCCCAGTGGCATCGTTGCATCGATGCCGATGCGGCCCGCATACGTCGGCGTCGGCGACCGGTCCCATCCCGGAATGTCGGGTAGCACCATGATGCGCTTGTCGACACGACCGCGAGTCAGATAGGCGGAAAACACGTCCTTGAAGTTGCGGATATCGATGTCTTCGTCGACAACGATGCAGGCGAAATTGTAGTTCTGATTTGCGGCGAATGTCTTGAGGATCACATGCTGTGCATGGCCCTCATATTGCTTGTCGATCTTGACCACGGTGCAGTAGAGCATCGGGTTGCAGGTGACGTCGAGAATTCCGGGTAATGAACCTGCTAACGCACTGTATGTGCGCGTCGCGAATGCGATGTCGAGCGCAGTAAGGTCCTCTGGTGTCCCGCATAACAGGCCATGATAAATCGCGTCTCGTTCCCATGACACAGAGGCCACGTCGATGATGTAACCCTCCTGGTTGACGGGACCGTAGTACCCCATGTATTCGCCGAAGGGGCCCTCTGTGCCGCGCATGCCTGGCCGGATCTTTCCCTCGATCACTACCTGGGTACCTGTCGGTACCGCCAGGTCGACGGTTTTGCACGCGCGCATTTCAATCGGCTTACCCCGAATCGCCGCTGCGATCTTGAGCTCGTCCAGGTCGATGGGAACGGAGGCGCAGGCCGCCAGAAAAACCTCAGGCGGTGGACCGATGAGGATCGCGATCTCGAGGGGCTCGGATCTGCTCTGCGCATTTGCCTGGTACTGAGCGAGGTCGTGTATGGGATCGATACAGCACACCAGTTCCGTATCGGACTTCATGAAGGTGCGACAAAACGACAGATTGGCGACGCCTGTCCCCGGGTCCTTGGCGAGGAACACGCCGGCCGTGATGTAGGGCCCGCAGTCCTTCTCTCTCCAAATGATCCGTGGTAAGTCACTTACACTGCCTTCTTCCAGCGCCGCTTCCCCGGTGACCCTCCGCGTATAGTCTCCGGTCATCGTGTGCACGTGCTTCATGATCTCCGTCCAGCGTTGGCACAGCTGCCCGCGCTTCGCGCCGATCAGATCGCAGATGCGATCGGCACTTCCGAAAACATTCGAGACCACCGGCAGCTTCGTACCCTTTACACGCTCGAAGAGTATCGGGAGGTTGCTTTCCTGCTGCGATCGGGCGACGACGGCCGCGAGCTCGAAGTGAGGATCGACCTCTCGTTCTACGATTCGCAGCTCGTTCCGTTCGCGCAGTTCCTGGATGTAAGAGCGCAATTGAGACCCCTTGGACGATCAGTCATTCATCGATTGTGCGAGGCGCGGAACGGGCCGTGGATACGGACCCAGCATCAGAGTCAGGACGACGCTGCCTGCACCTGCCAGCGAGCACATCAGCATGGGCTGAAAATAGCTGTTGCCATGCTCGAACCAGACGCCGACCAGCCAGGGAAACAGCGCGGTTCCCGCAAGATAGGCTGAAAAGATGTAGCCGCTCAGGGCGCCGAACGAGCGCATCCCGAAGTAGCGGGACACCAGGTACGACAGAAGGTCGCCGTCGGATCCGGCGCTCAGACCTACGACGAAGGCGGCGCCGATGAGCGCCGGCTCGGAAACCCCCCAGGCCAGGCAGGCGATGGAGAGACTCGACGCCGCAAACAGGGTCGCCGCGACATACGGCGCGAAGTACCGATCGATGAGTATTCCCGTCACGATGCGACCCACCAGCATGGCGGCGCCAAATACGGACGCGGCCAGAAGGGCCGTACTGCGAGAGTGGCTCGCGTTCTCGACCATCGGAACGAGATGGAGCGCCACGGAATTGATTGCGCCCGCCAGCAGCAGGAACGCGAAAAGCAAGACCCAGAACCGTCGGGTGCGCAGTGCGTCCCCTTCGGAGAGGTCGATGGATAGCGGTTCAGACAGCCGGCCCGCCGCGGGCTTCACTGCTCCTGAGGGGCGCTCGCGAACGGTGCATGCCACAACGGGTAGGCTTGCGCAGAGAACGAGACCGCCCAGTGCCGTGTAAGCGAATCTCCAGCCGCCCACATCGAGCAGTCGCTGGGCAAGGAATGGCAGTACAGCGACTCCAATGCCCATCCCCGATTGCGCAATCGCAATCGCGAGTCCGCGGTGTGCGTCGTACCAGGTGCATACGGCGCGCATGTAGGAAACGCTGTTCGCTCCCGCGCCCAGAACGGCGATCGCTGCGAAGGCGACGTAGAGGTGCCAGAGCTCTCGGCTGCGTCCGGCGGCGATCAGCGTTACTCCGAAGAGGGCAAGTGATGGGAGAAGTACCCGCCGGACGCCAAATCTATCGACCAGCCGCCCGAGGACCGGAATTGCAAAGATCAACGTGGTGGGGAAAATCGAGGCGGCCAGCGACACTTGCGCGCGGGACCATCCGGTGGCATGGGCGATGGGGTCCATCAGAACCCCGAGCGTGTAAAACACGATCGTTCCAGGGCTCAAGGCGAGACCGAACAAAGACCCCGCCACTACCGGCCAACCGTCCCTCATTCCAGGCTTCACGTCAGTTGCACATCCTCTTGGGCAGCCGTCCGCAGGTTACTTGAGGCGATAGCCGAACGAGACACCGAACCAGCGGGGACGGGCAATCGTCTCATCCATGAAGCCCAGCGATGCAACCGGGAAGGCGTAGGAGCGATAGACCTTGTCGGTTACGTTCTTGCCCCAAAGGGCGACCTCATAGCGTTCGTCGCCGCCGATGTATGCGAGTCTTGCGTCCACCGTGCCGTAGCCCGGTTCGCGAGTCACAGGATTGTTGTCGAGATCGAAGTACGAGCTGCTCTGATAATGGCCGCTCGCCTGGGCGGACAGCGTGCCCCGGCCGAGCGCCCACTGGTACCGCGTCATCAACGACAGTTGAAGCTTCGGTGCCAGGGCCATCTGGCGATTTCGAACCGTCGGAGTGCCGGTGAGCGAGTTGTTTGCCGCCACGTCCTGCACGTTGGTGTGCAGGTACGCGACGCCCGTCTTGATAAGCAGGCCTTGCACGGGCCGAGTGCTCAGCTCGGCCTCGGCGCCGTACATCGAAGCGGGGAGATTGCGGATCACCTGCGTCAGGTTGTCGAACGTGAAGGCCTGAAAATCCTTGTAGTCGTAGTAGAAGGTCGAAGCGTTGAATAGCGTCGATTCTCCCCAAGTCGATTTGAACCCCGCTTCGTAGTTGGTCAGCTGCTCCTTGCCGAATGGAATCTGGCCAATGGTGCTGCCTGAAAAGACTCCGGTCCCGTCGAATGCCGCATTGAATCCGGCGCCCTTGCTTCCCAGGCTCACGGAGCCGTACCACATGAGCGCATCCGTCGCGTGCCAGTCGATCTCGGCACGATAGTTCACCGCGTCGTCATCCTTTCGCGTCAGCGAACCGACGCTCGCATCCGTAAAGTCGAATGTGACAAACCCCGGCTCCGGTGTGGCACTTGCGCCAATGAACACTGGGATCACACCTGCGAGGTCGCGGCTGATCTCCTGGAAGTGGCGTTTTTCATTCGTGTAGCGAAGTCCGCCGATCAGGCGGACGCTGTCGCTGAGTGCGTATTCGAGCTGGCCAAACGCCGCCCACGAGCGAATGTCGTCGTTGGTCTTCAGAAGCAGGTTGAACAGGCCGATGCCACTGACGTCGATGTTGGAGCCCGCATCGATCGACCGATTGAAGTAGTACAGGCCAGCAGTCCAGCGCAGCTTCTCGTTGTCGTTGGCGAGACGCAGCTCCTCACTGTATTGCTTGCCTTGGTTCGGGTGAGTCACATAGATTCCGGGAACCGAGCCGGCGTCCGTATCTTCTCCGTAGAGCTTATCGACATGCTCGTACGCACTGATCGAAGTCAGCGTCACATCGTTCGAAAAATTCCATTGCAGCGTGCCGGAGCCTCCCCAGGTCTGAAGGTCGAGGAACGGCTCCCGATCGATCTCGGCAGAGCGGATTGCGCCGCTGTAGCGGTACCCGAAGCAGTCCGCGCCAGGGTCGCCGGGGCAGTTGCCATTGGGTCGGTCGGGCGGCACGAAGATCACCGAGACCCCATCGGGCGCGGTTTGAATCGATGCGTGGTGATACGCCACGGACTCGGTCTTGGAACGGTCGTAGTGGCCTGTGAGCCGGAAGGTCAGTGCGTCGCTGGGCTCGAATTCGAGTTGCCCCCGAACGCTGGTGCTGTCTGCGGCATTCGCGTCCTTGAATCCGGGGGAGAGAATATTCGTGTAGCCGTCGCTTTTATTGTAGAGCGCGGCGAGCCTGAAGCGCGTCGTATCCGACAGCGGGCCACCCATTGCGCCCTCGAAGCGGAACAGGGAATGCTCACCGATGTTGACCTCGCTGCGAGCCTCGAATTCCTTCGAAGGCTTGCGGGTCACGAAGTGGATCACTCCGCCCGTCGTATTTCGACCGAACAGCGTTCCCTGCGGGCCCTTCAAGACCTCGACCCGCTCCAGATCGAAGAGCTGGAAGGTGAGGCCCGCCAGGTTCGAGAGGTACACATCGTCCACGTAGACCGCTATGGGGGCCTCGTTGTGCTCGGAGAAGTCGTTCAGCCCCACGCCTCGAATCGAGAAGATCGGATTCTGGCCATCGCCGATCGGCGAAGCGTAGACGAGACCCGGCACCTGCTGGGAGAGCGTGGTGCTGTCCGTGACGCCCAATTCGCGCAACTGCGACCCCGAGAGCGCGTTGATAGCGATGCCGACGTCTTGCACGTTTTGCTCGCGTCTTTGCGCCGTGACGATGACTTCATCGACCGCCTCCTGTGCGAAAGCCGGCAGGCCGGCGGCGAGCGCGGAAAACAACCACAGACCCCGAGCAAGAGGTGACAGGCAATTCATTGGACGGCCGCTCCCCGGACGCGACCGGCGCATCCCGTTGAACAATATTATTAATAATCTTGCCGATCGGTAGCCTCCGGCAACCTGCTTGAGATGTCAAGAGAAGAGAATCGAGGTATCTGAAGAGTCAGGCCGGTGGCATGGGGGAGCCGGTAGAATGGCCGCGACGTGTAGATCCAAACTACGACTGCGCCCATGCCGAAACGAGTCAAGCAAACAAGACCGCGCCTGAACCCTGCCGGGGTGGCGAGCGCGTTACGTGCCGCGATTCAGAATGGCACGCTGGTATCCGGCCAGCGGCTGGTGGAGATCGACCTGATGAATCGGTATTCGATCTCGCGTGCGTGCGCCCGCGGCGCGCTGCGCCTGCTCGAATCCGAGCGGCTGGTGGAGATCGTAAAGAACCAGGGCGGGTTCGTCCGGCGTATCACCCGCAAGGAAGTACTCGATATCCTGGATGTGCTCGATGAATTCAGCGTGATCACGATCAAGCGGGTGACGGCACGCAGCGAAGACAGCTATGTGCGTGAAGCGGTGACCACAGCACTGGCCGCGGCGCGCCGGTTTCAGGCCGAGCTTGCGCGACCTCAGCCGATCGCGCGTTATATAGAGGAGACTAACCGACTTTGGGACGCTCTCACACGTAGCGCCGGCAACCCTATCCTCGAAGAAACACATGCTCGGTTGCAGGCGCTGCTGCATCGGATTCGTATGGCCGGGCTGGTGTTCCACGGTCGCGAGCATCGTTGGGTGTCCTGGCATGTCGATTTGCTGGTGGCCGTGACGGCGGGAAACGCTCGCCTTGCAGTGAAGCTGATGCGTGCCGCCGCCAAGGATTCCCGTCTGGCCATCATGTCCCTTCCGGATGAGGCCTTCGGCTGATCGATCTGGCGATCTCGCGATCCTGCCGGGGGCGTATCCGCAAGCCGCTCGACAAGGCGAAGACTGCGCGGGCAAGCTCACCGACCTGTGGTCCGCAATAACTCGATCACACGCGCATGCTGGCGGGTTCCAACGAGTATTCGTGATGCAATCCGCCCAGAACGGATGCGGACCGAACGG
>JBDTUL010000323.1:0-7216 GCA_040007735.1 Gammaproteobacteria bacterium
AGCTGGACCCCTCGAGCACGATGATGCAGTACGCGCTCGGGCTCGCGTACATGGTGACTCTGCATTGGTACGTGAGGCATCGCCCTGTCACACGCGCCACCTCCTGGATCGCCACCGTTTGCGACTCGTGCCTCACGTATCTCGTGTGCCAAACGAGTGGGGGTGCCAACTCACCCATCCTCCCGTTCTTCTACTTCACCACGCTGGCCGGAGCCTTCCGCTTCGGCGTCGATGAGATCTTCCCGGTGTTGCTGCTGAATGGCGGGCTCGTCGTGGCCCTGGAAGTGCTGAACGCCGAAACCTCCCTCGGCCAGTTGATGCTGTCGCTCTACTATCTGGGGTTCGCCGCCGCGCTGGGCGCCATGCTGGCCGGCTGGGCACGGGCCAATCTCGACATTGCGCACGCGCGCTCCGCCGCTCTGGAGGTGGAGCGCGATCGCTCGAACACGCTGTTACGGCGGCTGATCCGGGCTGAAGAAGACGAGCGCAAACGCCTCGCCGAAGATCTGCACGACCGCATGGGCCCCAGCCTCTTCTACCTGCAGCACGCGCTGGAGCAATGCATCCACCGCGCCGAGCGCGACGAGCAAACTACCCGCGAGTTCCGGGACATGCAGCGGCAAGTGGCGGATTGCAGCTCGGACGTGCGCTCGCTAATGAACGAGCTGCGGCCTGCCGTGCTCGACCATTTCGGGCTGTACGAAGCACTGAGCGAATACTTCACCACGCTCGTGGGGTCCGCGCCCTTCACCATTCACACGCGGTTCGATCCGCAGTTGCAAGGCTGGGCGAGCCGGCAGGATGCAATGTTGTTTCGACTCGTGCAGGAAGCGCTGCTGAACGTTCGCAAGCATGCCGGAGCCAGCCGCGTGGAAGTGTCGCTTGCCACGATCGAGGGCCACGTCGTCCTCAGCCACACGGATGACGGGTGCGGTTTCGACCCGACACACGTTCCCAGCGGACACCTGGGGCTCATGATGATGCGCGAGCGCGCGGAAGCCGCGGGCGGCACACTGGAAGTCGAAAGCGCCCCGGGCCGGGGCACTACCATTCGCGTGCTGTTTGCAACGACCCAGGCGGCGCCGACATGATCCGCACCTATCTCATTGACGATCACAACGCGGTCCGCCAGTCCGTGGCGACCATGCTCGAGACCTCGGACGACATCCGGGTGGTCGGCCAGGCGGAGGAACTCGCCACCGGAGTTATCGAGGTCACGGCGATGCGACCGGACGTGGTGCTGTTGGACCTCAAGCTGCCCGGCAAGGGAGGTCTCGCTTCGATTCCGGATTTGTTCGCGGGCGCTCCCAACTGCAAGATCGTGGTCTTCACGATGTATGACAACCCTGCGTTCGTCTGGGAGACAGTCAATGCGGGCGCCGCCGGTTACCTGCTGAAAACCGCGTCGAAGGAAGAGCTCCTGCACGCGATCCGTTCCGTTGCGAGCGGCGCGGGCTACTTGCAGGCGGCGGTCACTATGCCGGTGCTCAAACGGGTTGCGCATGATGCACGCTCGTCCGGCTCCCGCCGCAACCTCTCGCCGCGGGAACTGCAGATTCTCGAATCATTGTCCGACGGCCTGTCGAACAAGACCATTGCGTACCAGCTGACACTCAGCGAAGAAACGGTGAAGTCACACCTGCGCAGTCTCTACGAAAAACTGGGCGCGGCCGACCGCGCACACGCTGTCTCCATTGCGCTCCGGCAGCGGCTCATCGAGTAACGGCACGCAGAAATTCCAGCACTACAGCGTTTGTCTCCGCCGCGCGCTCCTGTTGCAGCCAGTGGCCGGCGCCCTTCAGCACGCGGCTTCCCAGCCAGTTGGGCATCACTTGCGATGCGCGTTCGATGGCCTCCGCACCCCACCAGGTTGCGACGTCGTACTCCGCGCCGAGGAACATGGCGGGCACCGTCATGGGTTGCCCCGCAAGAGGCGCCAGGTCTTGCCAATCGTTCTGAAGGTTGCGGTAGTAGCTGAGCGGGCCGCCGAAGCCGCCGCGCTCCAGTGCATCCACGAACACGTCCAGATCGGCCTCGGTGAGCCAGTCCGGCATTGCCAGCGGCGTAGCGAAACGCTCGCGCATGCGTTGTCCTTGCGTGAGGCACAGCGCGCTCGCGCGAATCAGCTCGACCGGATCCATACCCTGCAGAGTGAAACCACTTCCCGCGAAGGCGTCGCCGGATACGGTCCACATCAAGTCGCGCACCCAGCCGCGCAGATCGAGCTCGATCTCCTCGATGATCGGACCCAGTGTGCTGAAGTACACCTGATAGAAATCCCGGCCCGGCCCGGCGACCGAGCGGTGCATCTCGTGCGGCGAGCGCTCACCGAACGGGTTGCCAGGCAGCGCAATCAGCCCGCGCCCCGAGAACGGCACACTCATGCCGAGCACGCCTTTGAAGAGGCGCGGGTGCAGCCACGCAGCGGACCACACGACCGGCGCACCCCAGTCATGGCCAATCAGAATCGCCTGCCGTTCGCCGAGCGCTTCGACCAGGGCAACAACGTCGCCCACCAGCCGATGGATGCGGTACGCATCGGTCTGCCAGAACTTCGAGGAGCGCCCGTAGCCGCGCTGGTCAAACGCCACCGCGCGGTATCCGGCGGCCGCGATGGCCGGAAGCTGAAACCGCCACGAATACCAAAGCTCCGGAAACCCATGCACCAGGATGACGAGCGGCCCTTCACCTTGCTCCGCCACGTGCAGCCGCGCGCCGCCGGCACTGATCAGTCGATGCTTGATCTCGCTCATGAAAAATCCCCCTCGTTCACAGGCAACGCCGCCGCATCAGGGCATCTTCTCGTTCCAGTCGCCCGCGCCACCGTCGTCGAAGTTGCGCTCGATGAGGGTCTTGCGGAAAGTCAGGCGCGCCTTGAGCCACCGGGCCAGCACGCGCGCCACGATGCCCGGCCGCAGCAGAATCGAGGCGGGCTCGACGAAGTGCGAGACCAGCAGATACAGGCGATAGATGCGCGGATCATCGTGCAGCAGCTCGAAGATGCGGTCGATGTACCAATTGCGCAGGCCGAAAAAGGCGGGCCGCTTGCGCTCGACATCCTTGATCCACGGGTATCGGAGGTTCTGCTCCCGCACCAGGGACCACATGCGATCGGCGATCCGCGCGGCATTGGTGTAGTACCGCCTTATCCACGCACGATCGCGCTCACCGTTCGCCCGCAGCAGCGCTCGCAGCTCATTCAGCTCGAGGAGCGCCTTCGTCATCCCCAGGCCGGACACCGGGTCGGCACTGCATAACGCATCGCCAAGGGCCACCACGCCGGCGGGCAGATATTTCATAGTGTCGTAGTGGAACCGCCGCATCTCCGGGTAGCGGAAGTTGTATACGGGCGAGCACGGCTCGAGACCGTCGATCTCGCTGCCAATCACGCTGGAGGGCATGAGTCGGGCGAACTCGCGAAATTCTTCGGCGTTACGCGGCGGGCGATAGCAGTTGTATGCGACGAGCGAGGTGGAAAGCACCGTACGCGTGCTATCCGTAAAGTACTGGGCTGCGTAGTGCTGCTGGGCCGGTCGCTGCGCGTAGCAGATGACCATCACCTTGTCGCGCCAGGCCCGCTCGGGCGGCACGCGATGTTGCATGGTGGAATAGAAGCAGTTGACGCAATCCTCCTCGATGCGGGGCTCGCCGAAGCCCAGTCGCGACAGCAGCGCAGGTAATGGCGTGTTCTTGCCGGAAGCGTCGACTACAAACTCCGCCGGCAGCATCTCCGACCTGCCCTCGCGCGTGGCCATCACGCCGACAATCGACTGCGTTTCCGCATCGAAAACCAGATCCGTCGCTTCGCTCTCGTAGCGATACTCGATGGCGGCCTCGACATCGAGACGGCGGCGCACGCACCACTCGAGCAGCGGACGCCCGGCGCAGACGATTTCCACGTCGCTGCGGCCCACCTTCTTCCAGGAGCCGGCGAGCATGATGCGGTACTGCTCGCCCATGTCGACCTTGAAGGCGCCTGCCGCAACCATGTCATCGATGATGCCGGGAAACACCGAGTCGAGCTGTCGCTGGCCGGCGATCAACAGATGATGCAGGTGCCAGCCCTGGGCCGCGCCCGGGCGCCCTTCCCGGCGGCGATGATCCTGATCTTTCTCCAGTACGATGACTTGCGCGAAATGCTCAGTGAGCACCTTCGCGGCAGCCATGCCCGCGATGGAACCCCCCATCACCACGGCCGTGCCCCGACCCTGTTTGCGTGCCCATTGCGGTGTGTGGCGCGCCGATTCGCCTGGCGTCTGCGCGGAAGTATTCGGGGGAGGCGTCGCGTTTGCCGTGGACTGCGCTCCGCTTGGCAAAAACTTTTCGTAGTAGACGTTCGCTCCACCCAAGTCGTGTTGCCGCAGCCATTGCCGCGTCGCCTCGACCATTGAAGGCGGACCGCACAGGTAGATGTCCACGTCGCCGCCGTGGTGCTCACTGCCTGCAAGCAGATCCGTTACGAGACCGACCTGTCCATCCCAACCGGGTGTGGGCTGCTGCACGATACAGCGCCAGGTAAAACTGGGATGCTGACTCGCGAGTCGTACAAGGCGCGACAACAGTACGAGGTCCGCTTCGTCTCGCACGCCATAGTTCAGATGGACAGGCTGCTCCGTGCCCTCCCGCACGAGCTGCTCAGCGATTGCGAGAATGGCGGAGAGACCTGTGCCGCCGGCCATCAGCAGTACCGGGCGGTTGGCATCGCGCAGATGGAAGCGGCCCCTGGCGCCACGGAACCCAAGCAAATCCCCCGGGCGTGCCGTATTCCTGACGTAGTCGGACATCGCTCCGTTCGGCAGCAGTCGAACCAGGAACTCAACCTCGAACCCCGCGTGTGGGGCATGGGCAAACGAATAACTGCGCCAGAGATTCGTGCCCGGTACTCTAAGCTGCGCGAACTGACCGGGCTTGAAATCAAGCACGCCCTGCAGAGTGGAGACATCGAGCACCATAAGCACGGTCTCCGGCGACAGCCTTTCGACGCGTGCCAGTTTTGCGTCGCCGACAACGAGGTGTGCGGCGTTGCCGCCAAACGGGTAGTCGAACTCAATCACACAGTTCGACTGCACTCGCATCTGGCAGGTGAGTACGCGGCGTTGTTCCTTTTCCTGTTGACTGAGACCCACCACGTTGCCGAGCAGATATTCACCGCTCGTGCAGCGGCCGACGCAAGTGCCACACACACCGTTCTGACATTCGCTGACGATCGGCACGCCGCACGTGTCGGCAGCCTGCAGCACTGTCTGATCACTCTCGACGGTCATTCGGCGCTCCGCGCCGTCGGCATAGCGGACCGTCACCTCATGGGTCATCCATCGCTCTCCGATTTCGCGCCGAGACTCAGAATCCAGCGTGCCATGGCGCGCGCTTCATCCGGTGTGACTGCCGGAATGCCCACCATCGGCACGCTGCCCCGCCCGCACCACCGGTCCGGATCTTCAGGGCCAGCCAGTCGAGCGTTTCCGGCGCTATTTGCGGGGAGCCCTGGCGGTAGCGAATGGCCACGGCGCGAAACGGCGGGCCTATGCGCATTTCGTCGACGGCGTGGCAGGCATTACAGCTGCGCGCGTTGAAGAGCTTCTTTGCGTCGGCGTCGGTCAGCGGCGCACCGGCTGCTGCCGGGTTCTTCGCGGGCGCCGTGGTCGCCGCGTTCGCCGCAGTCGCCGCAATCGCCACGTTCGCCGCAGGCACCGCAGGCACCGTGGTCGCCGCGGTCGCCACGACCTCGTCGCCCACATCGATGAGCACGCCCATCGAGGGGCCCGAGCCTTCGGGATAGTTCCCGTACGAGGCGACGAGGCGGCCCGTCTTGCCGTCGATCCCTATCTGGCGCAGATAAGCCATCTGCCGCGGGAGCGGGTAAACACTGACGGCACCGGTGGCGGGTTGCAGCCGATAGATAGCATCGCTGTTCGCATTGGCCACCCACACCACGCGGCGCCGCGCGTCCCACGTCACCGCGTAAGGCGAGGCGGCGCGGTCTGGCATGTCGTAAGTGGCCACGACTTTCGCGGTCGCCATGTCGATTTTGGCCACCTGGCCGCTGCCGAAGAGCGCCACCCAGAGGTTGCCCGCATCGTCGCGTGACATGCGGCGCGGACCCGTACCTTCGGCGAACGGGATGAGCTGGTCGACTTTCTTCGTCTCGGTGTCGATGCGCCCCACCGAACCGTTCACCTGCGAGTACCAGGCGTGCTTGCCGTCCGCCGTGAGCACCGTCGAGTAGATGAGATGGTTGATCGGGCTCAGGCCCTCGACCTGGTTGGTGTCGTAGAACGCGACGTTGCCGCTGTCCGGATTCAGGATGCCCATCTGGTTCGTGCCCACCATCGTGAGCCAGATGTTCCCCGCCGCATCGCGCGCCATGTGACCGCGCGAATCGATGGACATGTCATGCACGATGGCGGCGCCGCCCATCGATGCGTTGTCCGGCAATTGCGTCGGTCGCAGCGTCCACAGTCGCCAGCGCTCGGTTTTCGGGTCGAAGCGGCCGAACTGGTCGTTGTCCACCATCGTCACCCAGAGATTGCCGGCATCATCCGGTGCGATGGTGTGCGGGCCTGTGGAGCCACGGAAATCCACGCGATACCACTTCGTGGCGCCCGTGTCCGGATCGAGACGCACGATGAAATTGCGCTTCACATCCGCGCCCCACAGGTAGGCTGAGTTCGGCGCCGGCACCAGCTCTCGGACGAGCGCCTGCTCGGGGAATGAGAACTCACGGATCACCGTGCGCTCGGTAACGCCAAGCGGCGCGCCATAGGAGTACGCATCACGCGACAGGCCGGCCGTCGACTTCGGGAAATGGTCCGCCAGGTATTGGGCGACGATCTCGCCCTGCCGGTCGCTGAAGAAGTTGTAAGCGGCGTTCTGGGCGGTGGCGAAATCGATTGCATCGAGATTCATGGCGCTCTCGATGGGGAACACGGCGTAGTGCATCCCGCGCATGTACTTCACGATGGTGCGCCAGGACTCGTGCCGCACCACCTTCCGCCACTCCTCCAGGGCCTTCGCGTCGCCTTCCGGTCCGCCGCTCACGGCCTCGATGCGAGCCGCGAATTCACGCATTCGCGCGCTCGCAAGCTGGTGGCAGCTCGAGCAACTGGTCAGAGTAATATTCTTCGCGGAGCCGCCCGGGGCCTGAGCAAGCCATGCAGACGCAGGGGCTTCCGGGGAGATGTCCACAATGGGAAGGAAGGCGGGATTCCAGGCGTCA
>JBDTUL010000324.1:0-7199 GCA_040007735.1 Gammaproteobacteria bacterium
GGGTTTACCGAAGGTATAGATGACGTAGCCTCCGGTTGGGACGTCGCTGTCATCCGCGTAGCTGACCAAAAGATCTGCGGTGAGTGTTTCAGAGAGATCCGCTTGCAGGGAAGCGCGAACGGCCGCGGCATTGGTGCCACCGACTGCCCGAACACCGGGTACTGTTCCTTTGATGTAGCCGTCGGACTTCTCTCTCTTGAAGGCGAGGCGCCCGCGGACACCCTCGGCAATAGCCCCACCAATGGCGCCCTCCACTGCGACCTTGTTGTATTCCGCAACGCCTGCATCGAGGTAGCCGTTGAGGCGCTCGCTCGTGGCCCCCTCATGTACGAAGTGAATGAGTCCGCCGGTGGCGTTACGCCCGAATAAAGTGCCTTGTGGGCCGCGCAACACCTCGACGCGCTGGATGTCGAAAAGCTGCGCACTGACTGCATTCATACTGCCGATGTAGACATCGTCGTTGTAGACAGCCACCGGTGCTTCGAGGTGATCGTCAAAGTTGTTCTGCGAAATGCCGCGTAGATTGAACGTAGTCAGTTTCGGCGACCATGCGTTCAGCTGGAGTCCCGGCACCTGTTCCGAAATGCCGGTTGCATTGCCTATGCCCAATGCCCGGATGGCTTCTCCAGACAATGCGGTGATCGACATACCCACGTCCTGGAGGTTCTGCTCGCGCTTCTGCGCAGTGACGACCACCTCGTTGAGTACGCTTTCCGTGGCGGCGGCGGTCTCGCCTCGCGTAGCAGGCGGGAGCTTTTCCTCGACAGGCTCCTTGTTGGCCGGCGCGGACGCAGGCGCGGGCGAATCCTGCGGGGTGTCTTTTGACGATTCTTTCCCAGTTGCCCGAGGAGCACTGGAGGGCGGCGCTGCGATCATCATGGCACCGGTCGATTCATCGGTGCGCAGCTCGAGGTTCGTACCTTGCAGAAGCTTCTCGACCGCATCATGCGATGTCAGGACGCCGCTTACTCCCGCTGTACGAAGCCCAGCTAGCTGTCTTGGTTCGAATGCGAGCTCGACCTCCGTGTGTCGGGCCACGGATTCGAGCGCTGTAATGAGATCGCCAGCACCGACCTCGAACGGTTTTGGCGCATCGGCGAAGGCGCGCGCCGAAATCGAAACGGCGCAGGCCAGCGCAATGAGGCCGCACCTGACCCTGAGGTTCTCGATCATTTCATCTCCCGGTAATCGGCCCTGCTAACGTGACCGTCTGATACCGGGACGAGGGAGCAAGGGAAACTACGCGCGCCAATGCAGATGCGTCTGCTCGTCTCACGAGGCCTATTGCGCCACGGTCTCTCTTGCTTTGCTGCCTGGGGACGCCTGCGACAGAATGATCTGGTCGGGAAGGTTCTGGACGTGAACCGGAAAACTCTCTTCGAGCAAGCGCACGAAAGCGGGAAAATTATTCGCGCGGAACTTGCCCGTCAACCGCATGGCAGCGATGCCAGGGTCCCGAATGACGATGGTGCGCTCGTTGTAGCGATTGAACTCGGCAACGGCATCTGCGAGCCCTGTCTCGTTGAAGACGACATAGCCCGAGCGCCAGCTGAGAAGGTCTTCCGCCTCGGGCTCCGAACCGGCCTGAATGACGGTGCTGGTGCCGGTCATGCGGGCTATATCCCCTGCCCTCAACCTCTCAGGCGTAGCCGAACTATCGCGATCCGTGTGCAGAAGGGCGGCGATTCCCTCCTCCCCTTCAAGCCCCACGACTCCTTCAGTCACCACGACACGCACGGCGTCACCATCCCGGCGCACGGAAAATTTCGTGCCTATCGCTACGATTCGCATCTTGCCGGCGTGCACGATGAACGGCCGCGACGGATCCTTCGCGACATCGAAGAAGGCCTCCCCTGCCGCAAGATTGATCCGCCGCTCCTCCTTGCTCAGCCGTACGCTGATTCGGCTTGCCGTATTCAGTGTCACGTTGGAGCCGTCTTTCAAAGGCACCGAGGAGATACCGCCGATCGGGGTGGCATAACGCTCGCCCGTGAGCGGTCCCCATCCGTATATCCAGATGCCCACTGACGCTGCCAGCAGCGCAGCGGCGATGGTGAAAACCCGAGCTTTGCGCGCGTTTCCGGCGACGAGGCAGTGGCGGCGAGATGCCGTATCAATGCTCTTGACCCCCCGGGTTGCGAAGCGGGTTTCGCTTTCGAGATCTTCGACGCTCGGCACCTTGCCGCGCGGTAACCCGACGCCCAATGCTTTCAGGCGATTGGCTTCATCCCAGCCGGCCTCGAGCCTCAGGAAGGCGACGCGATTGACCGTTGCCGCTTCCAGCCATTCGGTGAGTTGCTCCTGGTCGGAAGGTGTCCACTGGCTACCGTCACGCTTCAAGAGCCACGCTGCCGCGCGTGCTTCGATCAGTTCACTGCCTTCCATGTGTGCTCTCGGTCTCGATGACCCCGGAATGATTCGTCGCTGCCGACCTCGAGCCATCGAAGATGGAGTCGGTCAATAGTCGCATGCCCTTCAGGATCAACCCTTCGACGGTTCGCTCGCTGATCTGCAGGTGCTCGGCGACCTCCCGCGTAGAAAGACCATCGACCTTTCGCAACCACACCACGTCCCGGCATTTGGGCGGTAACCTGTTCAACGCGCGCGTCACCCTGCCGAGCTCCTGCCTGGCGCTCAACCGACGCTCGGGTGAGAGCTCATCAACCAGCACATGCAGCAAGTCCGCATCGGCCACTGCCTCGATGGAAACAATGCGCCCGCGGCGCAGCCGGTCGGTCAGCAGGTGTCGCGCAGTGGTAAACAGAAAGGACTTTGCCGCATGGGGACGGCCCTTGAGGGCGGCCTGATAGACACGTGCATAGATTTCCTGGCGCAGGTCATGAACCTCATCGCCATTGCGCCAAGCGCGATTGAGATACCGCAGGAGCGCGCCCTCGTGCGCGAGGATTTCCCGCTTGAACCAGGTATCGAGCATCTCGTCCATCTCAGCACGATACAGCGCTGTACCACGCGAATACAGTCGTATAAATTGCGTGCGTAGTTTTCGGCGCTCGCTCGTCCCGATGGTGATGATTCAGTCTCTCCGCCCGCGCCGGCTGCCCTTCCTGGCCGGCTTTCTGAGTTTGTTCGCTACCTGCGCCTCGAGCGAAGAGCTCGCGGTTCCGGCGGAGCCGACTTTCTGGGTCGAGGAAGTGGCATCGGGACTGAAGAACCCGTTCTCGCTGACGTGGCTGCCCGGGGGCGATGCGCTGATTACGGAGCGCAATGGCGGGCTGCGCCGCCTGCACGAGGGAAAACTTGCGCCCCAGGCGATTTCCGGGGTGCCCCCTAACCATCAGGGCATTCTGAACGGCTTGATCGATGTCGTTCTGGACCCGGCTTATGCCGCCAACTCGCGCATCTACCTGGCGCTGTCCGAAGGTACAGCGGCCGCGCACCATGCCGCGCTATACAGCGCCACTCTCACAGGCAGCGCGCTCACCGATACTCGACGGATTTTTCGATCGACGCCCGATATCGGGGGCATCAGCCCCATTACCGGCCGCCTGTTGCGACTGCCAGACGGCACATTGATTTTGAGCGTCATGGGCGGTCAACCGCAGCGAGACCTTGCTCAGCGGCTCGATAACCATATTGCGAAACTCGTCAGGATCAACCGCGATGGCACCGTCCCGCGGGACAACCCCTTTCTCGCCACGCCCGGCGCCTTGCCCGAAATCTTCGCGATAGGTCTACGCAGCACGGAGGGGCTGTTTTTCGATGCCAGCACGTCGCGGATCTGGAGCGTCGATATCGGGCCCAAGGGCGGCGATGAGCTGAATCTCATCAAGCCAGGGGCGAACTATGGCTGGCCCACCACCACGTGGGGCTTCGATTACTCGGGTGCGCCGGTCTCCGGAGCACAGTCGTCCGCCGGCGTGGAAGACCCGCTGAATGTATGGACGCCCGCAGTCAGTCCGGCCAGCATTACCCGCTTGCGCAGCGACGAGTTTCCCGGCTGGCGAGGGGATTTCTTCATCGGCATGCTCACCTCCAAAGAGCTGCGGCGGCTGCGAATCAATGACCGATTTCAGGTCACCCTGCAGGAAACGCTGCTTGCCGATCTGGATGAGCGCATCCGGTTCGTTACAGTGGGACCGGACAACTACCTTTACGTCTTGACGGATCATCCCAATGGTCGCCTGCTCCGCCTGCGACCCGGGCAGCCCGCCCCTCATGACATCGAGCGGAAGGCGAGACCGCTGGCGCTGTCGTACGCTCCGGCGGACACGGCGGAGCCCGGCTTCGCGTTGATGCCATCCAACGCTCGCGCAAACCCGGCGAACGGCAGGCAAATCTTCAATCAAAGGTGCGCCGCCTGTCATCGCATGGGTCACGATGTAGAGGGCGGAGAGATCGGGCCGGATTTGGCCGGTGTGTTCGGCCGCTCGGTCGGGCGCGCGCCCGGATTCAATTATTCATCAGCGATGAGTGCGGCACCGTACCGATGGGAGGAACGCTCACTCGATCTATTCCTGTCAGACCCTAAATCGTTCATCCCTGGCAACACCATGGCAGCCGCATCAGTGAGCGACGCTCGCGATCGACTCGATCTCATCGCATTCATCAAGAAGACTTCTCCCTAGAAGTCGTCCGCGACGTGCGCAAGCCGACCGGCACGCGGGTCATTCGCGCCCCTTGCGTGGGTCGACGCCGCGCGACCACCAGATCGGGAAAGTACCCTTCCGCGTCGCGTATTCGATGAACTGCCGGCCGAGGGTGGGGTTGCTGGCCTTGCTGGGCACGGCGGCAACACCGTCCATGTACATGCCCAACTCCTCGGGCACCGGACCCACCACCACCAGGTTGTCCCAGATGATGATCTGGCTGATGTTCTGAATCGCCATGTCGCCTTCGTTGCGCGCCAGGGCCGCACCGCCCTCGCCGTAGGCGCTCGGCGCCGACTTCACCTTGGCGAACTCGGGACGCTCGAGCATGTCGGTGATCATCTTGGCAGTGCGACTGCAGCCGGTGGTTCCGGGCACGACGGTCTCCTGGCAGCGGGAGTGCAGCACCAGGTTCGCGCTCTCGAGCGTGGCGATGAATTTCTCTTTGCTGGAAATATCGGGAATCTTGTCGCCCTTGCGAATGGCCAGTCCCTGATAGGAGCGGCCGATGCGTTTGCGGGTGCCGGGTTTGATGGCGCCCTTCGCAGCGAGCTCGTCCATGTGGTCCGCGGGCAGGAAGACGGCATCGGCCGAACCGTCCAGCGCGTAGCCCATTACCTGGGCCATGCCGCCCGGCTTCAAGGTGACCTTGATGCCGGTCTCCTCCTGGAAGCCCCGGGTGATGATGTCGAGCCCGCCATTGAACATGAAACCGGGCGTGCTCACGATGATCTCGCGCGGCTGAGCCCCGGCCGCGTGGATAAAGATCAGCATCAGCGTCGTCGCCATCGCGGCGCTTGTTGAAAACTTTCGCATCTTGGCCTCTGTTGTGTGGATGTGTGGAGTGCGCGCTGTCCGTCCCGTCTGGCGGGATGGGCGCCGCTGGCTTACTTCATGGGTTGAGGTACGCGGGTGGTATGGATCGGGCCGACGCCGGTGACCAGCACCAGAGCGGTGTTATCGACGCCGCCGTCCCAGTGAACCTGGCCGGCCTTGTGGGTTACGAAGCTGCCGGCGGGGACCGGATAGAGGGTGGACTTGTCCTCGGTGGACGCGCTGCTCATCCACCACGTTCCCGAGATCACATAGCCGAATCGGTCGACCGAATGGGTGTGCGGCTTGGAGTGATGGCCGGGCTCCCACTTGTAGAGAATGGCGTAGGGCCCTTCTTTCTCCGGATCGCCGTAGAGCTTGGCACGCGTCTCGCCGGGCGCGCCCTCGAACTTGAGGTCCTGTGGCAGGACGAACGTGATGGCGGCCGCGTTCGGCGCGCCGGAGATCGCTGGCGCGTCACCCGGCACCGGAGCAAAGGTTTGAGCGGACGCCTGCAATGCCAGGCTGAGTAGAACACTCGAAATCACAAGCTCACGCATGACTCACACCTCCACATCATTCAATGGATTGAACTTGCGCGTGTCGCGCATGAGCAGAGCCGTAATCAGGGACACAGCACAGAGAGCCGAGACGTACCAGTAGAACCACGACTCATGGCCCGCCCCTTTGAAAGCCAGCGCTACGCTCTCTGAGGTGCCGCCGAAGACGGCGTTGGCGATTCCATAAGACAAGCCGACTCCCAGCGCGCGCACGTGAATGGGGAAGAGCTCGGCTTTGAACAGCCCGCTGATCGAGGTGTAGAAAGCGCTGGCCAGAAGGCCGGCCAGCACCAGTCCAAAGGCGGAGTAAGCGCTGGTGACGTCGGCAAGCGCGCCCATCAGCGGCACGGTGAGCACAGTCGAGAGCGTCCCGAACAAGATCAGGTTATTGCGCCGGCCGATCTTGTCGGCCAGGGCCCCGAACGCCGGCTGCACCAGCATGAACGGGATCAGCACGGCCGACATCACCTTGGTCGCGAGCCCCTGGTCCATCCCCGCCGTCAGGACGAGGTATTTCTGCATGTACGTGGTGAAGGTGTAGAAGATCACGCTGCCGCCGGCCGTGAGCCCCAGTACGCAAAAAAAGGCCGGCATATGTTTCCCGAGCTCACGGAGCGACCCGGCTCCCGCGTTGTTCCGGGACGCCGATGAAGTCTCGTGCATGTGGTGACGAAAGAAGAGGATCAGCAAGGCGCCGGCAGCACCGATCAGGAAGCCGATGCGCCAGCCAAAGGCTCGCATCGCACGCTCGTCGAGCAGATGCTGCAGCACTAGCACCATGCCGGTCGCGGTAAGTTGGCCGCCAATCAGGGTCACGTACTGGAACGATGCGTAGAAGCCGCGCCGCCTCTCGCCTGAGATTTCGGAAAGGTACGTCGCCGCAGTACCGTATTGACCGCCGGTGGAAAAGCCTTGCACCACGCGCCCGACCAGCAGCAGCGCCGGAGCCAGCACGCCGACCTGTTCATAGGTGGGGAGCGCGGCGATCAGCAGCGAGCCGGCGCCCATCATCAGGATAGAGACGACCATGGCATGCTGGCGGCCCCGGCGATCGGCGAGACGGCCGAAGAACCAGCCACCGACCGGGCGAACGAGGAAGCCCACCGCGAAAATGCCGCTCGTCGCCATCACTTGCACGAGTGGGTCGCTTTTCGGGAAGAACGTGGAAGAGAAGTAGAGCGCGGTGAACGCGTAGATGTAGAAGTCGTACCACTCGATC
>JBDTUL010000325.1:0-7177 GCA_040007735.1 Gammaproteobacteria bacterium
CGCGGATTCTTCCGTCAGATTGGGATTGCCGCGCGTCGGCGACTGGACGAACTCCTGGTTACCCGTGAACGGATTGGAAATACCGGTGAACAGCAGCACGTTCTTGACGAACGTCTCACCGATGCTCGGCGCGCGAATATCGCGTGACACCGAGCCGCGGAAGCGCAACGGTTCGATGGGCGAGTACACGAGGCCGACCTTCCACGTGGAAACATTGCCGACCGTGTTGTAGTCGGTGAAGCGGGCTGCCGCGTCGAGGTCCAGGGACTGAGTGCCGGAGAGCAGCGGCAGCGCGAATTCCCCGAACACTTCCTTCACGTCGAATTTGCCTGCCAGAGGCTGCGCATCGACGATGATGAATTCCGAGTTCTCGTTCTGCGAGTTGACCTGACGGTCGAGCTTCTCTTCACGATATTCCACGCCGATCGTACCGAGCGCCGGGCCCGCCCAGGCATCGAACAACTCGCCGCCCACATGCGCCGCGAACGCTGTTTGCTTGATGTCGGTGTCGGACGTGCCGGTCCCGGTGATGTATGCGATCGCCGCGGCACTCGGGGAACCCTTGCCGAACAAGTTGACGGGCGCGCATCCCGGCGCGCCGTTGGCGCCACCGAGATTGGCGCGGCAGACGACCTGGTTGGTGGAAGGGTCGACCACGGCGTCGGCCGCGAACAGCAGATTGGCCGCCAGCAGATTGTGCGGCTGGTCGTTCGAGAACGTGTTCTTGCCGTACTGTCCCGACACTTCCCAGTTGAACGACCCGCCGAACTTGCCTTTGAGCCCTGCCACCAGGCGCAGGCTCTCGTTCTTCGAGACCGACGTAATCGGGTCGAACTCTTCGAAGGTGCGGAACAGCGGAAACGATTCGTTGAGCGCCGCGACGTTAGCCGGCAGATAGGGATTGTCCGGCGTGATAGTGACGTCGCCGAACGAGAAGGCATCGACCAATTTTCCGCTGGATTTCGACTCCGCGAAACTGGCTTCGCCAAACACCTTGGTTTGTCCGCTGCCGATGTCATGCTGCGCAGACGCCAGAACGTTGAAGCGCTCTACAGGGATGAACAGTGCGACCCGATCGCCAAGCCGCGAGCCGCTGCCGCCGATCATGAAATTGCCGACTACATCGCCGAGTTGCCGCTGCTGCGCGGTGCCGTTCGGGAAGAATTCCAGATTGTCCGAGGCGCCGATGCCAAGCGGCAACGTCACGCCGTTCGGCGAGGCCAGAAACAGCACCGCATTGTCCCGGATGGTCAGTGAAGGAATGCCATCGTTGGGGCCGGTATCGGCCGTGTTGCCGACGAGGGCGGGGCTACGACGCTGCCAATCGCGATCGCGTCCTTCAGGGACACCCGTGTTCTTGTTGTAGTCGGCGGCCAGCAAGAGATGGCCGCTGCCGCCGTTGAGATTGGTTCCCCAAGCCGCGGCGAACCGGGTGTCGCGCGCGTCGCCCTGGGACGACTGGCCGTACTGCGCGTTGAATTTCAGCCCCTGCAGTGTCTCGTCATAAATCAGGTTCACGACGCCCGACACGGCATCCGATCCCCAGGCGGCGGATGCGCCGCCGGTGACGACCTCGACGCGCTGGATGGCAAGGGACGGCACGGCGTTCAGATCGACGTTGCCGAATTCGTCGAACGGAGTACTGCGACGGCCATTCAGCAGCACCAGGTTGCGATTGGAACCGAGGCCGCGCAGATCGACCGCATTGATGCCGTTCTGGCGGCTGTTCAGGTTCGTCGAAGACGGCGTGATAGTGCCGGTGAACGCGGGCATCTCGTTGATGATGTTGGCGATGTTCGTCGTGCCGCGCTGATTGATCTGCGCCGTGCCGATGATCGAGACCGGCGTCGGCGCCTGGAACCCCGAGTGCTCGATGCGTGAGCCGGACACCGTTATTTCCTCCAGCTCACTGCTCGCCGCTTCGGCATTCGAGCTCTGTTTCGCTGGGCCTGTTTCCGCCGCTGCGGAATCGCGCTGGGCTCTTGAGGCGGGAGTGTCAGTGCCACTGGGTTGGTTCGCGTCGACTTGCGCCAGACGGAGCGTCCCACTTTGCGGGCCGTTGGCGATGTTCAGGCCCGTGGTGCGCATGCCAAAACCTGCCGCTTTCGAGACCGGCTGCGGGGCGGCCACCATCAGAGTGTTGTCGTCCGTCTGCTCGACTGCGAGCTTGGTGCCGGCTAACGCGCGGCGAATGGCTTCGCTGGAGGTGAGTTCCCCATGCACGGACGGGGCGATGAGGCTCTCCACCGTCGCGGGGTCGAAGACGATATTCAGGGCCGTCTGCTGCCCGATGGTGCGCAAGGTGTCGGCCAGCGATTGACGGGGCAGGTCGAACTTGAACAGCGACTGCGCGAGCGCCACTCCGGTGCCGAGCACCCCCAGTACGCACAGGATCGATGCGCCCAGTCTTCGCTTGAAGAGATCCGCCATCTTTATATTCCCCTGCTGATTTTTGTTGCACGCCAGCCACAACGAAGGTGGCCGATGACGCGTTCTAATCAGTAGACTTCGGAACGGTCTCCTTACCGCACCTGAACAGAGAAATATTTTCTGGCTGGGCCAGGAGCAGCCTAAGGAATGCCCTCAGGCGGGAGCCGCAGGTGAACGCGGCCGTCCTCATGGATCACCCGCAGACCGTAAAGTCTCGCCATGGTCTGGGCGAATCCGTCGCTATTCCCCGTGTGATAGATACCGCTGACTCGCAGGTCCGCAACACCCGGATCGTCGATGATCAGCACCGCCTCGTCATACCGGTTCATCTCGGCGACGGCATCGGCGAGAGTCGTTCTATCGAGCAACACTTCACCGCGACGCCAGGCTGTTACCGCATCCATATGCGGCACGTCGAGTCTGGCGGCCGCGCCTTTGAACGTGAGGCGCTCGCCGGGCGCCAGGATGAAACCCCGGCCGTTCGTGCCCACCATGACCGCGGGCTGCTGCTGGGTCACTGAGTTCGCGTCGCTCTCGAGTTTTTCGCCTCGTCCGCCCGTGACCGTGACCTTGCCTTCAACCAGCGTTACGGCCGTGGCGCTTGCGTCGTACTTCACGACGAACGTGGTGCCGAGGGCGGTAACCTGGCGGTCACCGGCCACGACAACAAAGGGCCACGCCGGGTTATGAGCGACTTCAAAATACGCTTCACCCCGCTCGATGCGGATGAGGCGTTCGGAGGCGTGGTAAGACACCGACACTCGAGTGTTCGAGTTCAGCGAGACCCGACTGCCATCTTCGAGCCGCACGCTGCGTTGTTCGCCGATGCCGGTGGAATACGACGGAGTGAGCCAAAAACGGCTCGTCCCCCAACTGACGACAGCGATGACCGCCAGCGCGGCAGCCGCCGCGAGAGCCCAAGTGCGTGTGGGTGACTTCAGTGGCCAACGTCTCATGCGGGGAACACCCGCAACAGGCACGGCACCCGCGTCCCACACCTCGGTTACGCGCTCGAATTGACGGCCATTTTCCGGATCCGCGACCAGCCAGTCACGAAACCCCGCCTCGACTTCTTCGGAGCGTTCCGGACTATGCAGCCGAACGACCCAGGCGGCCGCTTCCGCACGGGCGACTCGCCGCGCATTTTGCGCGGGTGGTGGGGTGGCGATTTCCATATCTAGTCTGCTTCATCCATCCAATCTGTCAGGAAAAGCGCGGCTTTTGCCGCGTGTTTCTCGACCATGCTGACCGTCACACCCAGCTGTTCGGCAATCTGAGGGAACGTATAACCTTCCAGTCGATTCAGGAGAAACACTTCCCGCCGGCGCGGGCTCAAGGCGCCCAATCCCGCCCTCCAATGGAGTAGACGTGTCTGGCCGGCGCATACCTCATACGGCGTGGGGCTCGGGTCGATCAATTCCAGCGTTTCCAACGCGCCGGGCTCTATGGCGCTCCGACGCTCGCGCTTGACGAGATCCGCGGATAAGTTAAGAGCGGTGCGCACCAGGAACGCTTCGGTTTTCTGGACGGTGCGCGTCCGGCAATAGAGCTGCAGGCGCAAAAAAGCCTCTTGGATCAGGTCGTCGGTTTCGTCATCGGTACGGCCGCGGCTGCGTAACAACCGCCGTAGCTTGGTCATGAGGCCGTGGACTTCCATTGCGCCTAACATGCCACGAAATGGCGGCGGGCCCAAGCCGTGCTCGTCTTCGCCGCTGTCGCTTGGGTGGATTCGTGAGGGCGGCGCTCGAAACGATACAATCGCTCAGGCTTCGCGCACCGGCATCGGGCAGATCTCCAAGAGAGGACACCGCCATGTCAGAACCCTCCAGTCGTTGGCGATCAAACGGTGTACGCATCGTTCGCGCAGGTGAGCTCGATACCAACACTGCGCAGACGCTCGGCATGCAGCGCCGTGCCGCTGTTACCACGGAGCGCACCGGCGCTTCCAAACTCTGGGCGGGCACGGTCACGATCGATGCAAATGCCAAGACCGGTGCGCACCATCACGGCGATCTGGAAAGCGTCATCTATGTAGTGAGCGGCGTTGCGCGGCTACGCTGGGGTGACCGGCTCGAGTACGTCGCCGAGGCCGAGAAGGGTGACTTCATCTTTGTGCCCCCGTATGTGCCGCACCAGGAGATCAACGCGAGTGAAGACCTGCAACTTCATTGCGTGCTCGCGCGCAGCGGCCAAACCGGACTCGTGATCAATCTCGACATCGAACCCGCGGAAGCGCCGGAGCTGATCCGCTGGATCGACGACCTGCATAAATGAGGTTGATCAGGCGGCGGGCTGGGGCGGCTGATAAATTTGGATGAGATTGCCGCAGGTGTCCGCAAACACCGCAATCTTGACTGGTCCCATTACGGTTGGCGGCATCGTGAACACCACGCCCTGAGCCTTCAGGCGATCGAGCTCACTGCTGACGTCGTCAACCTCGAACGCCGTGCAGGGCACACCCTGCTTGAAGAGTGCTTCCTGATAAGTCTTCGCGGCAGGATTCTCATTCGGTTCCAGGGAGAGCTCGGCGCCACCGGCTTCAGGAGAACGCACCGTCAGCCAGCGATACTCACCCGCCGGGATTTCCTGGCTCTTCACGAACCCGAGCACGTGCGTGTAGAAGCGCAGGGCTTTTTCCTGGTCGTCCACGAAAATGCTGTTCAGCTTTATGCGCATTCAAGGCCTCTCGATTCACAAATCAGGGGGACCGACATTATGACGATGGGCCGCTCTGCGCGCTTCTTGAAAACTGCTCAGTCATCCAGGCTGCCTGAAGTAGTGACATGCAGTGCGGAGCAACTGTTGGCGCGGCCGGTCGCGAGCCAAGGAACCAGCGGCGTCGATACACGGAAGGCGGCTCGCCGTGGCACCGTGTGAACAAGGCGCTGAAGCTTCCAACGCTCGAGAAGCCTACGGCGAAGCAGACATGCGTCACTGAACCCTGCGTCGTGGCGAGGAGCTCTTTCGCGTAGCCCATGCGCGCCCGCGTTCGGTATTGGTGTGGTGTTTCGCCAAACACCGCGCAGAAGATGCGCGTGAAGTGAAATTCAGACAATGCAGCGGCCTGCGCCACATCACGAATGGGCAGTTCAAATCCGCAAGGATCGCGGAGCAGATCTCGGGCGCGACACAGGCGCAGTAGCAGGTTACGACTCAACACCGCCTGATCTTACCCTGTCTGTCACGGCCTCCTCCGCCACCGCCCCTTACAATCCACTCCCACCGGGCCTAAGCTCTGCAGCATAAGAGGCGGCCAGACCGTGGCCGATTACAACGATTCCGGCGAGGGGGCACCATGAAGTACGCCGTATGGTTTGTGCGACTCGTGTTCGCGGCCTGGATGATTCCAGCCGGCCTGAACCACTTCGTTCCCCTGTTCCCCCAGCCAATGGGCTCCCAGCCCCTCAGCCACGAGCTGATCGTGGCCCTGATCGACAGCAACCTGTTCTACATCGTCAAGGCCGTGGAGCTGCTCGCGGGGATCAGCGTCCTGACAGGCTTTTACACCCCGCTCGCGCTCATCCTGTGCATGCCAGTGTCGTTCTGCGTGTTCTACTGGGACACGCCGCTCGAGGGATGGGGCTCGCGCGCCTCGATATTCGGCGAGGCGGTGTTGCTGTGTAATGTGCTGCTGTGCCTGGCCTACTTCCGGAGCTACCGCGCGATCTTCGCTTTGCGTTCGAAGCCGCAAACCTTGGGAGGCTCCGAAGCGCAGGCCACCGCCGCCCAGTCTGCGGGGGCCAGGCCATGAAGCAGCTAGTACTTGCAGGTCGCCTGATCTTCGGCGCCTGGATGTTGGCCAACGGCGCCAATCATTTCTTCTTCTCTCTCTGGCCCACACCAACCGGGCACGAGCCGCTCGCCGTGCAGTTGATGGCTGCCTTTGTCCACTCGCGGCTGTTCGATGTCGCCATGGCGATCGAGCTGGTCACGGGGGCGCTGATACTCACCGGCTACTTCGTGCCGTTAGCGCTCTGCGTCGTGATGCCGGTCTCGACCTGCGCGCTTTACTGGTCAGCGATTCTGGATCACCAGCCCCTCGGTGCGGTGCTGGCACTCGCAGCCTTCGCCCTCAACGGCTTCTTGATGCTCGCCTACGTCGACCACTACAAAGGCGCGCTACAGCGGCGCGGCCTCACGGTTGGCGAATCGTCAGCCGGGGGAATGTTCTTTGATTCCGTGTTCGTGAACTCCAACGGCCGCATTCCGCGCGGTCAGTTCGTGGCCGCGCTGATCACACTTTTGGCGGCGGTGGCGTTCTACGTGTTCCTGGTGAAAGGGCCCACTGCTCTATGGTGCCTGCTGGTACTGCTATTCCCCGCAGTCATCCTGCATGCGCGGCGACTGCACGACATGGGGCACACTGCCTGGCCGCTGCTCGCCCCCGCGATATTGATGGTCGCGGCCTTCGCGATCTGGCTGCACCTCGTCAGCCTCGGCACACAGCTCGACACCGCCGTGCCGCTGACCGCGCTCGCCGTGTCCGCCGGCTTTGCCGTTTGGGGCTGCATTGGCAGCGGGCAGGCCGAAGCCAATCGATTCGGGGCTGCGGTGGCGGCTTAGGTCAAAACCATTTCAATGCGTTTCCGACGGTGATCGTGAGCGTGATGAGCGTGCCTAACCCACCCACCACCCACAGCAGAGCCGTCAGCTTGGTTCCGATGTCGGTAACTTTGCGATCGAGATTGCCGAGCTTTTCATTGGTCAGATCGATTCTGTCGTTGGTCGAATCGATTTTCGCGCTGAG
>JBDTUL010000326.1:0-7169 GCA_040007735.1 Gammaproteobacteria bacterium
TTATCTTCGTCTACTGGATCTAGTCCATTGGAAAAAAGTCGCCTGCGGCCTGCGCGGCCCGGCGCTTTTTCGGACAGTGGCTTCGTTTCCGGCGGCTGCGCGCCCCGGGCAAAAAGCGCGGCCTGGTCTGTTTAAGAAAGGGCCGCCAGCCTGTGCGCGTAGCTACGCCCGGGCCGGCAACAAGCTTCTAGTTGATACCGTGGGGTTGAATTAGTCCGGTGTACCACGCCAGCATCAGCAGCAGGAACAGCGCTATCGAAAGGCCCACGCGAATGGTTAGCGCGCGGGCCATTTTCCTGGAGTCCTCGCTCGTGCGCTCCACGCCGCCGCGCGAGAGATGAAACAGCGCGGATCCGAGGCTGGCAAGGATGCCGAGGAAAACGACGATGACCAGTATGCGTATCAATGCACTCTCTGCGGGCTGGCTGGCAGTCGCTGAAGCGTAGCAAAACCTGCTCCCATGAGCCCTCGCTTAACTCTCCCCGTCGGCTCGCGCACCTTCTCGGCCTCGTGGCCGATGACGTTGCTGACGATCGCCGCCATCGTGGCGTTCGTAGCGCTGGGTCGCTGGCAGTGGTCCAAGGGCGATCTGCGCGAGGCGCAGGCTGAGGAGTTCGCGCGCGGCACCGGGCAAACCGAACCTCTGGGCTCGCGCCAGCTCAGCGAAGTAGAGCGCTTCCAACGCGTCAACGTTACGGGGCGATTCGACGCGGGCCATCAGTTCCTGCTCGACAATCGCACGTACGACGGCCAGGCCGGCTACGAAGTGCTGACGCCGCTGGATCGAGACGACGGGCCCGCGATTCTCGTCGACCGCGGCTGGGTGCCGTTTACGGGTTATCGGGACAAACTGCCGGAGGTGTCGCTGGCGGCGCAGGAATCCATTGAAGTGGCCGGCCGGGTGGACGAGTTGCCGAGTGAGGGTCTGCAGAGCGGGCGCGCCGCGCCGGATACCACGGCGGTGTGGCCGAAGGTGACAAGCTACCCGCACGCTGCGGAACTCAGTGCGGCGCTGGGCCGGCCGGTGAGCTCGCGCATTCTGCTGCTCGACGGCCACGCCCCGAACGGTTACGTGCGGGACTGGCAACCGCCCGGCATGCCGGCCATCCGGCACTGGTCCTACGCCGTGCAATGGTGGGCATTCGCCGTGCTGGCGCTGGCACTTTGGTTGATCATGGGATTAAGAAAGAAATCGAGCTCCATGCCATGAACGCCGTCACTACTGGACTCCGCCGGAGAAACCTTCGCACCGTCGGCGCGCTCGCCGCGCTGTTCCTGCTGCCGCTGGCCGCTTCCTTCTGGATGTACTACGGCGGCACGTGGCGTCCGGCGGCGATGACGAATCACGGCGAACTCATCCAGCCGGCGCGTCCGTTGCCGCGTGCGGAGTTGCGGGACGCGGCTGGCAACGTTGCTGCGGCCAATCCGCTGGAAGGCAACTGGTCCCTGGTTTACGTGGGTGGCGGCCAGTGCGGCGAGGAGTGCAAGAAGGCGCTCTATTTCATGCGCCAGACGCGGCTCTCGCTCAACAACGAGATGACTCGTGTGTCGCGCACCTTCCTGGCCACCGGTCAGTGCTGTAACCGCGAATTCATCGAACGCGAGCACGCCGGACTGTTGGTGCTGGATGCCACCGGGCCTGAAGCCACTGTGCTCCTGAACGCCTTCCCGCCGACGGACCAGCCGCAATCGCTGTTCATCGTCGACCCGCTGGGCAACCTGGTCATGCGCTACGACGTGCGGGAAGATCCAAAGGGCCTGCTGACAGATCTGAAGAAGCTCCTGAAGCTTTCCCATATCGGATGACACCAGGCCCGCCCGCATGAGCAACTTCGGCACCAGCGAATCCTCGCAGTTGATCTGGATCAGACGGCTCACAGTCGTCGCGCTGGTGTTGTGCTTTGTGGTGGTGGTGCTGGGTGCATACGTGCGGCTCACGGCTGCTGGCCTGGGTTGTCCGGACTGGCCTGGTTGCTATGGCCACCTCACACCGACGGGCGCCGAGCAGAATGTGGCTTCGCAAGCCGCGTATCCGAACACGCCACTGCATGTCGGAAAAGCCTGGCGCGAGATGGTTCATCGCTACGCCGCCTCCACGCTCGGGCTGCTCATTGTGATCATGGCGGCGCTGGCCATCACTGGGCGTCGTCAGCGCGCCGCGAATGTTCCTTTGGCCATCGCGCTGCTCTTCGTCGTTGTCGTCCAGGGCATGCTCGGAATGCTCACGGTCACCTGGCAGCTGAAGCCGCTCATCGTGACGATGCATCTCATCTTCGGTCTCACAACGCTGTCACTTCTTTGGTGGCAGTGGCTGGCGTTGCGCGCAAGCTCTCGCGGCAGCATTCGCTTCGGCGGTGCGCGCACAGCAGGCTCCAGCGGGTACGCCACGCGTGAAGGTCCGCTGAACAAAGTGCTTCTCGTGGCGCTGATTGCGCTCATCGTTCAAATTGCGCTGGGCGGCTGGACCAGCAGCAACTACGCGGCGGTGGCCTGCCCTGACTTCCCGAAGTGCCAGCAGAGCTGGTGGCCAGACACGGACTACAAAGACGCGTTCGTGCTGTGGCGGGGGTTGGGAGTGAACTATGAAGGCGGCGTGCTCCAGCACCCCGCTCGGGTCGCCATTCACTTCACGCATCGGTTGGGAGCGCTCGTGGCAAGTGGCGCGCTCATCTTCGCCGCGGTCATGACCCTGCGACGACGCGGAAGAGCGGCACAGGCGCGCGTCGCGGCCTTTGCCGTGCTGGCAGCCCTTGCTTTGCAACTGCTCATCGGAGCATCGATGGTCCTCAAAGGGTTTCCCCTCGCGCTGGCAACGGCCCACAATGCCGGGGCAGCATTACTATTATTGTCTGCCGTCGCCCTATACCAGTCGGCCCGCCGGTAGAGACCGGCACCGGACATAGGCAATCGCGGGGGTTCTGCTACCCTTCCGCGCCGCCGGCAAGCCACATTGAAGCGGGCCGCTAACGAAGCCCACGAGAGTTCCGGGAGTTCCCATGCCAGCTACGAACGCCATCGAGAAAGTGTTGACTCAGGAGCAGGAAGTGCTCGCGGAATGGGTCCAGCAGCAGCTTGCGGCAAACACGCTGCGTTCGGATCTCATGAAAGAGACTGAGCTGCGTGCGCAATCCCGGGAGTTCCTTACTCTGTTCCGCGCGGCTGTCGGCACGGGAGGCGCGTTTTCGATTACCTCGAGCGACTGGGCGCCGGTGTCTGAGTTCCTGTCCTCGGTGTCGCGCTCGCGCGTGCTGAAAGGGTTCACGTCGTCAGAGACGGCCACGTTCGTGCTTTCGCTGAAGCGGCCGCTGTTCGAGCGCCTGCGCCGTGAGTTGGAACGCACCCCCGATGCCCTCGCCCAAGGCCTCTGGGACCTGACCGCCTTGCTGGACCAGCTCGCGCTCTACACCACCGAGGTGTTTCAGAAGAGCCGCGAACAAGTCATCAGCCGCCAGCAGCAGGAGCTGATGGAGCTCTCCACGCCGGTGGTGCAGCTTTGGGAAGGCATCCTGGCGCTACCGCTAATCGGAACGCTGGATAGCGCGCGAACCCAGGTGGTGATGGAGAGCCTGCTGCAGGCCATCGTCCACACCGGTGCGGGGCTCGCCATCATCGACATCACGGGCGTGCCAACCGTCGACACGCTGGTGGCTCAGCATCTGCTGAAGACCGTCGCGGCCGCCCGGCTCATGGGAGCGGATTGCATCATCAGCGGCATCCGGCCGCAGATCGCTCAGACCATCGTCCATCTGGGCGTTGACCTGTCGGCGGTGGTAACGAAGGCAACTCTGGCGGATGCGTTCATCCTGGCGTTGCGCCGGACGAACTCCTCGCTGGTGGCGCCGGGCACGACGAACGCACTGAAGGGCTGAGTCCCTTCCGCGCAAGGCACCCTCCATGGAAAAAATCCCAATCCTGAAGATGGGCCGGTTCCTGCTGGTCACCATTCAGGTGGACATGCACGACCAGCTGGCCCTGCAGCTGCAGGACGATCTCACCGAACGCATCGTCAAGGATCGCGCGCAAGGGGTGCTCATCGACATCTCCAGCATGGAGGTCGTCGACTCTTTCATTGGCCGCATGATCAGCAATATCGCGGCGATGGCGCGTGTGCTCGATGCACAGACGGTAGTCGTGGGCATGCAGCCCGCCGTCGCCATCACCCTCGTCGAGCTGGGTTTGTCGCTCGAGGGCGTACGCACGGCGCTCAACGTAGATAAAGGAATGGCGTTGTTGCGCGCGCAGGTCGCCGAATCAGGGCGCCTCTAGCGGCGGCTGCGCGCCGCTTCCACAGACCATGGCCGTCGTAGATAGCTCGGTTCAGCCGGTTCGATCCTCGCAGGACGTGGTGCGCGTTCGCCAGACCACGCGCGAAAAGGCCATTGCGCTTGGCTTCACGCTGGTGGAGCAGACCAAGATGGTCACCGCCGCAAGTGAGCTCGCGCGAAACACACTGGAGCATGGCGGCGGCGGCGAGGTCACTATCGAGGTTCTGAACGATGGTGCTCGTAAAGGCGTACGGCTCATTTTCAGCGACAAGGGCCCGGGCATTCCCAACATGGATCTCGCGCTGAAGGATGGCTACAGCACGGGCGGCGGTCTCGGGCTTGGCTTGAGCGGTGCACGCCGCCTGTCCAACGAATTCACCATAGAGTCGAAGCCAGGGGAAGGCACGCGAGTTGCGATCACTCGCTGGCGCTGATCGGGCGCGGGCTGTTCCTGGATTCATATGCCACCGCAGGTTCTGTTCACGATCGATGAGCGCAGCCAGGTGGGCAGCGCGCGCCGTGCCGCCACCGAATTGGCGCTCTCGCTGGAGTTCGACGAAACCCAAACCGGCAAACTCGGCATCGCCGTCACCGAGTGCGCCACGAATATTGTCAAACACGCCGGCACGGGCCGGCTGCTGCTGCGAGAGCTTACGGCCGCCGGTGTTTTCGGCGTGGAAGTCCTGGCACTCGACAAGGGTCCGGGCATTGCGGACGTCGCCGCGAGCCTGCGGGACGGCCATTCCACGTCCGGCACGATGGGCTCAGGCCTCGGCGCGCTATCCAGGCTCTCGGAATCGTTCGAGATCTTCACGCAGGCGGGGCGGGGCACGGCAATGCGGCTGGAGATCTGGGCCGCGGCCCGGCCGCCGCATCCCACCCCCATCGAGTATGGCGGCGTGTGCCTGCCGAAGGCCGGCGAGCTGGTTTCGGGAGACAACTGGGGCATTGAGGCGTTTCGGGACCAGATTACCGTGCTGGTCGCAGACGGCCTCGGCCACGGCATCGAGGCGGGCGACGCCTCGCGCGCGGCCCTCGATACCTTGGCAGCCCACCCGAGGTACGAGCCGCAAGCACTGATCGAAGCCTGTCACGCGGCCATGGCCCGCACGCGCGGCGCAGCCGTTTCCGTGGCAAAGCTGGTGGCCTCAGGCGACCGTGGCAGCTACGCGGGCGTCGGCAATATCGTGGGTCGCATTGAAGGTTCGACCGCGAACCGGCACCTGGTGTCGCACAACGGCACGGTGGGGCACGTTCTGCGCAAGGTGCAGGAATTCGCCTTTCCCTGGCCGAAGGGCGCACTGCTGATCCTGCATTCGGACGGCCTCGGCACGCACTGGGATCTCAGCGCGTATCCGGGGCTCGCCGGCCGCCACCCGGCGTTGATCGCCGGGGTGCTCTATCGCGACTATGATCGTGGCCGCGACGACGTAAGCGTCGTGGTTCTCCGCAATTGCGGCGAGTCCGTCGAATGATCGACAAGACAGCATGAGCAAAACGCTCCTGACGGTAGGGATCCAGTACGAGCAGGACGTGGTCGTCGCTCGTCAGCGTGCCCGACAGATTGCCGGTCAGCTCGGGTTCGACGGGCAGGACCAGACCCGAATCGCCACTGCCGTGTCCGAGATCGCGCGCAACGCCTTTCGCTATGCCCGCGGTGGCAAGGTGGAGTTCGCACTCGAGGGTGAAAGTGCGCCGCAGCTCCTGGTCGTTAGGGTCAGCGACAAGGGCCCCGGGATACCCGATGTAGCGCACGTGCTCAGTGGCAACTACCGCTCCAGCACCGGTATGGGAATCGGGCTCATCGGCGCACATCGCCTGATGGATCGCGTGGATATCCGCTCCGCGCCCGGCGAAGGCACGGACGTCACGCTCAAGAAAATGCTCCCGGCGCGCGCAGCTATGGTCACCGCCGCGCGCATCGGCCGGGTGGTGCAGGAGCTGACCAGCAAGGCCCCACTCGGGGCGAACGAAGAGCTGCAACAGCAGAACCAGGAGTTGCTGCGCGCACTGAGCGAGCTGCGCGAGCGGCAGGACGATCTCATGCGCCTGAACCACGAGCTCGAGGACACCAATCGCGGTGTCGTCGCGCTCTATGCGGAGCTGGATGAGAAGGCCGACCACCTGCGCCGCGCCGACGACATGAAATCCAGATTCCTGTCGAACATGAGCCACGAGTTCCGCACGCCGCTGAATTCCATTCGCGCGCTGTCGCGGTTGCTGCTGGACCGTTCGGATGGCGAGTTGTCCACCGAGCAGGACAAGCAGGTGGGTTTCATCGCCAAGGCCGCCGACGACCTGACGGAGCTCGTCAACGATCTGCTGGATCTCGCGAAGATCGAAGCGGGCAAGACCGAAGTGCGGCCGGTCGAGTTCTCCGTGGAGAATCTGTTCAGCGCATTGCGCGGCATGCTGCGGCCTCTGCTCGTGGGCGATGATGTGAAGCTGGTGTTCGACGAGCCCGCCGCACCGCTTTCCATGTTCAACGATGAAGGCAAGGTGTCGCAGATCCTGCGCAACTTCATCTCGAACGCCATCAAGTTCACGGAGCGTGGCGAAGTGCGCGTCTCAGCCGCTGTGAGTGACGACGGGAGCAACGTCGTGCTCGCCGTTGCCGACACCGGCATCGGCATCCGTGAAGAAGATCAGACACGCATCTTCGAAGAGTTCACCCAGGTTGCGAATCCTCTGCAGGGTCGCGTGAAGGGCACCGGGCTCGGATTGCCGCTGTGCCGACGGCTCGCGCGGCTCATGAATGGCGACGTCACCGTGACGAGCGAGCCGGGTGTCGGTTCTGTGTTCCGTACCACGCTGCCCATTCACTTCGACGATCGGAGCACGCTCGCAACGAGCGCGGCGGTGGAGATCGCGGTGGACCCGGGGTTACTGCCGGTGCTCATCGTC
>JBDTUL010000327.1:0-7151 GCA_040007735.1 Gammaproteobacteria bacterium
CGCTTGCGCACCCCGGCGCCGCGCTCAGCTACAAGCGATTTCAGAGAAGTTCTTCCGACGTTCCCTGGCTCGCGGGGTTATTGAAAGTCGGCGGCTTCGGCCGTCGCTACCGCGTTCTTGCCCTGCTTCTTCGAACGCTGAAGCGCGGTTCTGCAGGCGCCGGTGAGTGATTCGAGCGCGAGTTCGCGCGGGGGTACAAGGCTGGCGACACCCGCACTCACAGTCACATACTTCTCGGCACCACCGCGCGGGTGGTGAATGAGCAAGTCGTGCACACGCTGCGCAACGATGCGCGCGTACTCGGAAGCTCGCTCGGCCGCATCGCCCTGAGTGAGCACCACGAACGTGCCCCCTTCCCAATGACCGACGAGATCGCCGCCCCGGCGATACGACCCACCAATGACTCGCGCAACGCGCCGAATGCACGCATCGCCGCCAGTCTTCTCAAACTTTTCGTTGTACGAGCCAAGGTCGTCTATGTCGACGAGCACCAGCGCGATGGCGTGCGAATCGCGTTGAGCCAACTGCCAGTCCCTACGCAGCAACTCTTCGAAATACGCGCGTGAATGCAGGCCCGTAAGCCGATCTTCCCGCTGCCACGGCGGCAGGCCGGGCGCGTTGCGATCGACGGACTTCATGCGGCCGCCGGCATCCTTGCTGTACCCGAGCCAGTGCGTGAGCTTTCCCTCGCCATCGCGCAACGGCTGCAGCGCCACTTCATTCCAGAACAGCGTGCCGTCTGGACGATAGTTGCGCACGAGCACACGGCAGCTTTCGCCGCGCTCGATGGCTTCTTTCATGCGCACCCGTGATTCCTGCTGGCGATCGGTGCCCTGCAGAGTGCGCAGGTTCGTACCCAGCAGCGCGGGGGCTGTGAAACCCGTCATCTGCAGGAACGCCGCGTTCACGTAAACCACCGGGCAATCCGCCGCCGTGGCGTCACAGACGACCACGCCGTCGGGCGAATTTTCGACGACACTACGCCAGGAATCGGCCGGCCAGTTGTTCATGCCCGGCCTTCGAGTTTGAGCGCCGGCGGCTTCGAACAGCGCGCGAGCAAGTCGCGGCATTCCTGCCAGCGCACCGAGGCCATCAACTCGTCGCGCGGCACGCCATCGCGTCCGCGCATGCGCACTAGCCGCATGTGCGAGGCCGGCTCTGGCTCGACATCCAGTTTGTCGAGTACAGCGACGACGCTCGGCCGGTTATTGCAGATGAGCACCATGTCGCTGCCCGCTGCGAGCGCGCGCTTCGAGCGCATGACGATGTCGCCTGCCACTGCGGCCCCGGCCATCGACATGTCATCGGTGAAGACGACGCCTTTGAAATTCAGGTCCCCGCGCAGCACGTCGCGAATCCAGCGCGGCGACACACTGGCGACGGCGTCATCCACGCTGGGAAATAGAACGTGCGAGGCGAGCACTGCGGGCAGCCCGTTCGCGATGAGACGGCGGTATGGCATGAGGTCGTCTTCCATGTCCTCGAGCGGCCGGCGATCTACCGGTGCGGCCGTGTGCGAATCCGCGACCACGGCACCGTGTCCTGGGAAATGTTTGGCGGTGGCGGCCATGCCGGCTTCGCGCATGCCGGTCATGTATGCCATGGCGAGCTGCGATACCGCAGTGGCCTTGGAATGAAACGCACGGTCGCCGATGATTTCGCTGACGCCGTAATCGAGGTCCACCGTCGGGGCGAAGGAGAGATCCACTCCGCAGGCGCGGAGCTCTGCGGCCATCAGCCAGCCCATGTGGCGCGCCAGGTCGAGGCCGGCGCGGGCATCGAGGTCGAACTCGTGACCGATGCGCCGGGCGGGCGGCAGCACCGAGAAACCGGTGCGGAATCGTTGAACGCGCCCCCCTTCATGGTCGACCGCGACGATGAGGGCGGGCGAGCGGGCGGCATGGATGGCCGCCACCAGGGCGGTGAGCTGCGCGGGGTTGGCGTAGTTGCGCGTGAACAGGATCACACCGCCGACGAGGGGATGCCGCAGGATGTCGAGGTCTTCCGGCGTCACCTCGGTTCCGGCGAGATCGACCATCAGGGGTCCCAAAGTCATGCGCGTGCCGTCGTCATGGGTAGGCTGTCAGGATCGGACCTTGCCTGGCCGGGACGAGGCAGGTTCGAGCACCGCGAGCGATTCGACGTGCGTGGTATGCGGGAACATATCGAGCACCCCCGCCGCCCGCAGTCTGAACCCGTGTTCGTGAACCAGAATGCCAACATCCCTGGCAAGGCTGCCCGGATGACAGGAAATATACAGCACGCGCTTCGGCGCCAAACGTGCGACGGTTGGCAACATTTCCTGCGCGCCCGCGCGGGGCGGGTCCATCAGGATGTAGGGGAATGCTGAATTCAGCCATGCAGGAGCGCTAGCGGCCCAAACCGGCGCAGGTTGAGCCAGATCCGCTACGTAGAAATCCGCGTTATAGATGCCGTTGCGGCGGGCGTTGGCTGCGGCGCGGGCTACCAGGGCCTTGTCGCCTTCCACGCCGGCCACCCGGCCGGCTTTTCGGGCCAAAGCGAGGGTGAAATTGCCCAGGCCGCAGTACAAATCCAGCACCGCCGCGCCGGGCTCGGGGTCCAGCAGCTCAACCGCCCGGGAGACCAGGGACTGGTTGATAGGGCCGTTGACCTGGATGAAGTCGGTGGGGGTGAATTCCAGAGTCAGATCGAAGGCGGGGAGACCGTAAACCAGTGGTGATTCCGCCGGGTGGGTGGCCTCTGCCATGGAGGCGCCGGGGTCCGGCGGAAGAGATGAAGCTGCTGCTTCTGCTGGGTGGTCCCCACCACCCCCACCTCTTTGCGGGCCTCTGCTGTCAACCTCAGGTTTGGCTGACGATGCACCGGCATCCGGCCACAGCCGATAGATTGAGTCTAGACCCGCCGGCTGCAGGAACAGGCGGACACCATGGGTCTGCTGGAAAGCGCGCAGGGTGGCGAGGTCTGATTCCGAGGGCTGGGACAGCACCCGCATCACCAGTGCTACGGCGTTGTCGGCTACCGCCACTTCAATCTGCGGCAAGCGCTCGCGAATACTCAGGGTAGTGAGCATTTCCGAGAGCGGCTGGATCAGCGAGTCCACCGGGGCGGCCATCACTTCGCAACGGGTGAGTGCCGCCACGTATGGCGACAATCGCTCGCGAAAGCCGACGACCACGCGGTCCTTCTTCGTTACAAACTTTGCGCCAAGGCGCGCGCGCCGGCGATAGTTCCACACGGGCCCGCGTAACGGCGCGAGCCACTCCTCGGGCACTACGCGTCCCACACGCTCAAACGTTTCCTGAAGCTCGAGTTGCTTCGCAGCGAGCTGAGACTCGGGTTGCAGATGTTGAAGTGCGCATCCCCCGCACACTCCGAAGTGTGCGCACCGGGGAACAGCGCGGTCCGAAGCAGGCTCGAGAATCTCGATGAGCCTCGCGTCATCGTGTTGCTTGTGTCGCCGCGTGCGCCGGAACCGAATGCGCTCCGCCGGCAACGCACCCAACACGAACGCCGTCTTGCCACCGCGCACGACGCCCTCGCCTTCGTGCGTGAGTGCAGCGACGACGCCTTCTTCTTCCTCACTCTCAGGCATGGCGCGTCCTGCGCCCCGGTCGCGTTTACTCAGGGCGGCGCTTCCCATACGCGCAGGAACTCGGCGAAATGCGGTTCGGCGGAACCGCGCAAGAAGGCCTTGGTACGCTCCACTTCCTCGGCATAACGCTCGCGCGTGAGATTGCCGCGCATGAGCTCGAACCGAAGATAGATCAGATACGTGTTGAGCACGTCCGTCTCGCAGTAGCGGCGAATCTCGACGATCTCTCCGGCCAAGTACGCATCCGCCACCTTGTCGCCGGAAAAACCCAGTTTCCCGGGCAGGCCGAGCAGGCCCGCGATATCGGACAACGACGCGCGCGCGCGCGGCTGGAAGCCGGACAGCACATCCATCACATCGATGTGCCGCCAGTGATAGCGACTCAAATAGTTGTTGTAGCGGAAGCTCGTGTCCTCTGCGCCGGTTTCCCAGTACCGCGCCGCTTGCACGCCTGCCTTGAGCGCGCGGTAGTGAAGCACCGGCAGGTCGAACCCTCCGCCGTTCCACGAAACCAGGTCGGGTGAAAAGCGCTCGATGCCATCGTAGAACCGCTCGATGAGCTCGGATTCAGGCGAATCCGGCTCGCCCAGGCTCCAGACCCGAAGGCTTTCCTTGCTGCGCAGAACGCACGAAATGGCAACGATGCGATGCTGCTCGTGAGGCAGGAAGTCGCTGCCGCTGCTCTGACGCCGCAGCGTGAACATGCCTTTCGCCACTTCGGCGTCCGACAGGCCCTTCATGTTGAACAGGTGCCGGCCCAACTCGACGTCGGGAACGGTTTCGATATCGAACACGAGAATGTTCACGCTTTCGGAGCCTGCATCAGCACAGCCACTGCGACGATCAGCCCCGCCTCATCCGTCAGGGTGACGTGCCCTTCTCCCACGCCGAGCCCGCGGCGAACGCGCTCGCCGCGCTCGGAGAACACGACCTCGGGCTTACCCCAGGAATTCTGCACGACCCCGACGTCGCGAATCCACACACCGTGCGCGAAGCCCGTGCCCATCGCCTTGACGATGGCTTCCTGGGCGGCGAAGCGCATGGCAATGAATCGCTCGGGGCGCTTCGTGCGCGTGAGCTGCGCCTGTTCCGCCGGCATGAGCAATCGCTCGATGAAATGCGACCCGAACCGCGCCAGGGTCTTGTTGATGCGCGCGGCCTCGAGCACATCGACGCCGATGCCATAAATCATGAGCGCGCGGCAATCATCAACGCACGCATGTCGCGCACGGCCGGCGCCAGCCCATCGAACACCGCGCGCCCGATGATGGCGTGCCCGATGTTCAGCTCGACAATCTCGGCAATGGCGGCGACCGGCTGGACGTTGTGATAGTTGAGCCCGTGACCGGCGTGCACTTCGAGCCCCAGGCTCGAAGCAAGACGAGCCGCCGCGCGCAGGCGCTGCAACTCGGTGGCTTGATGAGAGCCGGCCGACTCCGCATAGGCACCCGTGTGCAACTCGATGACCGGCGCGCCGATCTGCACGGCGGCTTCCACCTGCTGCTGATCCGGGTCGATGAACAGGCAGACGCGAATGCCGGAGACCACGAGCATTGCCGTCGCCTCCTTCAATCTCTGCACCTGGCTCGCCGCATCCAGCCCGCCTTCGGTGGTGATCTCCTGGCGCTTTTCCGGAACGAGACAAACATCCGGCGGCCGCACGGCGCGCGCCAGATCCAGCATCTCGTCCGTAACCGCCATCTCGAGGTTCATGCGCGTCTTCAGCTGCTCCCTCAGCGCCTTCAGGTCGTGAACCTGGATGTGGCGGCGATCTTCGCGCAGATGCAGCGTGATCAGATCCGCGCCGGCCATTTCGGCGGCGAGTGCCGCATGCACCGGGTCCGGATAACGCGCGCGGCGCGCCTGCCGGAGCGTTGCGACGTGATCGATGTTGACTCCGAGCGCGATGAACTTGTTCATTTACGAGACCCTCGACGTGCGACCGAGCGCGCGACTGCGCGCGTATTCAATTCCCGCCCTTCCAGGCAATGCGCCAGCGCTCCCTGCAGCAGCCGGCGCGCATCTTCGAGCGCTCGCCCGGGCGTGAGCTGCTCGCGGGCGAGGCTTGCGAGCGAAGCACCCGACAAGGCACCGGTCGCATCGGACTCTGCGCGAATCAGCCCGTGCGCCGGACGGAAATGATAGTACGCATTGGGGTCGATTCCTTCGCCCGTGCCGGCATCGAAGTCGAGCTCCAGGCCGTAGCCCAGCAGGTCGAGCAGGCGTTTCTCGAAGATGCGCAGGGTCGCTTCGAGCGGCGCGCCGGCTTTCAGCACTTCGAGCGTGTCGTGATACAGGTCGTACAGGTGCGGCACAGGGTCGTGCCGGTGGGTCAGTTTCAGCAGCAATTCGTTGAGATAGAACCCGGCCATGAGGCACGCCGGCGGCAACGGCTGCGCATTCGGCACCCCTTCCGCAGTGCTGAGCGTGGAGGCCTCGCCCTTGCCCGACCAGGACAGCAGCAGCGGGCGAAAGGGTCGCAGCTCAGCGGCCAGCTTCGCTTTCGGGCCGCGCACGCCGCGGGCAAACAGTGTGAGCCGGCCCGCATCCCGGGTCAGCACTTCGAGAATCCGGCTGGTGTCCCGGTATGGCTGGTGATGAAGAATATAGCCGGGCGCCAGTTGAACGCGGCGCGGGTGAACGGTCATTCCAGGCCCAGTTGCTGCAGCGACCGGGCATTGTCCGCCCAGTTCTCCCTGACTTTCACCCACAATGTGAGATGTAGCCTGCGACCGAGCTGCCGGTTCAATTCCAGCCGCGCGATGCGGCCGACGCGCTTCAGCCGCTCGCCCTTGGGGCCGATGACGATGGGCTTCTGCCCTTCGCGGTCCACCCAGATGGTGGCGTCGACTTCGATCTGGCCGTCTTCGCCATCCGCCACCCGCTCCACTTCCACGGCGATGCCGTAGGGCACCTCCTGGTTGAGCTCCATGGTGAGCTTTTCGCGAATGGTCTCGCCGATGCGGAACTGCTGGCTGCGGTCGGTGACTTCCTCCGGCGGGAACATCGGCGGCGCCAGCGGCAGATGCCGCGAAATGGCCTCTTTCAGCGCGTCGAGGTTGTCCTTCTTGAGCGCGGAAATGGGCACGACCTCGACGAACGCATGACGTTTGGAGAGATCGCCGATGAACGGCAGCAGCCGTTCCTTCGGAAACACGCTGTCGACCTTGTTCACGACGGCCATGGCCGGCCGGCCCGACCGGGCGATGCGCTCCAGCACGAAGGCATCCGAGGAGCTCCAGCGAAGCGCCTCGATGACCAGCACGACGAGGTCCGAATCATCCAGCGCACTCGCCGCCGTACGGTTCATGGCCCTGTTCAGGGCGCGTGTCTCGCCCTGGTGCAGCCCCGGAGTGTCAACGAATGCAATCTGGGCCTGCGGCTGGTTCACGATGCCTAGGATGCGATGACGGGTTGTCTGCGGGCGCGGCGTGACGATGCTGAGCTTCTGCCCGACCAGCGCATTGAGCAGGGTGGATTTGCCGACGTTCGGCCGCCCGACGAGGGCTGCAAACCCGCTGCGAAAGTTCGGATCGATGGGCGCGGCCGCTTCGATGACCACGGCGTCGGTGGGCTC
>JBDTUL010000328.1:0-7143 GCA_040007735.1 Gammaproteobacteria bacterium
ATGTGCTGGAGCGTGGAGGAGCTCTTCTTACTAGTGGGATGCTGGCCGCTCAGTAGCACGTACAGCAGCACCCCCAGTGCGTACACGTCCGTAGCAACGGTGATCGGCGCATCGAGCAGTTGCTCTGGCGCTGCGTACTGCGGGGTCAGTGCATGCATTCCCTCGCGAGTGAGCTGCGTCGCGAGCTCCTTGTCGTCGCTTTCAAGCAGTTTGGCCACTCCGAAGTCCAGCAGCTTCACGACGCCCTGGTGCGTTACGTAGATATTCGAGGGCTTGATGTCCCTGTGCACAATCAGGTTGGCGTGCGCGTGCCCCACTGCTTCCAGCACGTGCAGGAATAGCTGGATTCGCGACTCGGTAGTGAGGCTCCGCTCATTGCAGTAACGCTCGATGTCGCTGCCTTCCACGTACTCGAGCACCAGATAAAGTTGTCCGGTGGGGGTGACACCCGCGTCGAGAATTCGTGCGATGTTGGGATGAGCGAGCCTGCCCAGCACACGGCCTTCGCGGCGGAAGCGCTCTTGTCCGCCATCGAGGCCGAGCAGCGCAAGATTGAGCAGTTTGACGGCAACCTTGCCTTCGAAGTGTCCATCGTGCCGCCGGGCGAGCCACACCGTGCCCATGCCGCCCCGGCCGAGCAGCGATTCGAGAGTGTAGGCACCGAGTGTCTGCCCTTCGAGCGAGGGCTCGTTCAACAGGGCACTGAAGGGGTTGCTCTGAAGAAATCCTCGATCATCGAATGACTGCAGCCCGCCCAGCAGCGATTGCAAATCCTGCGCGACGTCCGCATGGTCGTCGCGCAGTGCCTCGATCCAGCCGACGCGCTCCTCGCCTTCGCGCTCCAGCACCTCGTCAAGGAACGGACTCAGCTTTTTCCAGCGGGCGTGATCTATCTTGGGCATTGTCGTGAGTGCCTCGCGAGCCGATGCAGGTTCAGCGACTGCGTGCCCGCGATTTGCCTCCATGCCTGCGGCGGTGGCGCACGCCGCCTGACAGAGACTAAGGTCTCATCGGGCGCACGCCGGCTTCAACGAATCGAGCCCGGCCAAACGGGGACATCTGTGAGCATGACAATGGCTCCGTTGGATCGAGTGGCCATGCTATCCAGATCGTGGCCCACCCTCGCGACGTGCGCCGACACGTTTGGCGCACATTCGGACCAAAATGTCGGCTGCCATGCACGCAATTCCGATATTCCTTGAATACCGTGCCGGAGGCGATGTCTGAAAATGAACGCACGCTTCCTGGCGACGGTGCCGAAACCGTGACGCGCATGTTCGAAGAATCGTGGAACGAGCTCGGCCCGTACCTCGATACGGTGCTCGAGCTCGAGCGCGAAGAACGCGCAGCGTGGCTCGCGAATCTCGCGGAGCGCCTGCCTGCAATCGCGGATCGGGTGCGCGGCTATCTGGTGAGGCTCGACGCGCTGGACGAGTGCAACTTCCTCGGCGCCCATTCTTTTGCGGCCCTCGCTGCCGCAACGCTCGCGGGCCAGCGCGTCGGCGCCTACACGCTCGAGAAAGTCATTGGCTATGGAGGCATGGGCACGGTGTGGCTGGGCCATCGAAGCGATGGGCGATTCGAAGGCCGCGTGGCGGTAAAGCTGTTGAACACGGCGCTGGTGGGGCACCCTTCGGAACGCCGCTTCACGCGCGAAGGCAGTGTTCTCGCGAAACTGCAGCATCCCAACATCGCCCATCTGCTCGATGCCGGCCTTGCCGGCGGCACCCAGCCCTATCTGGTGCTCGAATATGTGCCGGGCGCGCGCATCGACCAGTACTGCGAGCAGCACACTCTCAGCATCGGGCAGCGCGTTCGATTGTTCCTCGATGTGCTCGGTGCGGTAGCGCATGCCCACACGAATCTCATCGTCCACCGCGACATCAAGCCTTCGAACATCCTCGTGACCGAGCACGGTGTCGTGAAGCTGCTCGACTTCGGAATTGCGGCGCTGTTGTCGTCCGATGTCTCGCTTCCACTCACACAACTGACGCACCCGGGCGGTCCGGGCCTCACACCGGGATTCGCGGCTCCCGAGCAATTGCGTGGCGAAGCAGTCACGACCGCGACGGACGTCTACTCACTGGGGCTCGTGCTGTTCGTGCTGCTGACGGGCAGGCATCCGGCGCCGCCAGAGCACAAGACCGCTGCGGAGTTGATGCGCTCTACGCTCGATACCGACGCGCCGCGTCCGTCCGAGGTCGCCACGGATGCCAGGCATCAACAACTCCTGCGGGGCGATCTCGACAACATCATGGCCATGGCTCTGCGGCGCAATTCCGCGGAACGCTACAGCACCGTCGAGCAGCTTGCGGAAGACCTGCGGCGTCACCTGGCACTCGAACCCGTCTCGGCGCGCCCGAACACATTTGGATATCTCGCCGCCCGATTCGTCCGCCGACACCGACTGGGCGTAGCGCTGGCCGCTGCGATCATCGTGCTCCTGGTCGGCGCGGTAGTGATCACGACGCTGCAAAGGTCCGAGGCGCAGAGGCAGCGCGACGAGGCACGCTTCCAGGCGCGCCGCGCTGAGGCCTCCGGGGACTTTCTGAACCTGTTGATGCTTTCCGACCTGGGGCCGGCGCACCCGGCGCGCACCTTTCACGAACGCCTCGAGCTCGGTGTCGAGTTGCTCGAGAAGCAGTATCAGGATGACGACCCGCAGTTCGCCGGCCGGATGCTGGTGGAGCTCGCCAACCACTTTCGCGATAACGAGGAGACCGATCGCGCCAATCAGCTGTACGCGCAGGCCAATGACATAGGACGACGGCATCAGGATATCGAGCTCATGGCGGCCGCACAGTGCGCACGCGCTCACGCCGACACCGATGTCGACGGGAGCGCGAATGTCATGCAAAGAATCGAGGATGCGCAGAAGCTGCTGGGACGGCTCCCCCACCCCGACGCAACGGTGCGAGCCGAATGCCTGATGGCCCGGGCCGGCCTCGAGCAGCGGACCAGCCACGGCGCAGCTACCGAAGCCCTGTTGCGCCAGGCAATGAAGGTGCTGGAATCCAGCGGCAACACCCATCGTCAGATCTACGTGTCGGTCCTTATCGATCTGGGCAGCTTCTATCTGGAGCGCAATCAACCCAGCGAAGACTTGAGGTTGCTGCAGCTTGCCGGAGCGATCGAAGACGCCAACGGACGCGGCGGCACAGCCGCTAGGCTCCTCATACGCCAGAACGCTGCCGTGGCATTGAGCAGCATGGGAGAGGTCCGCGCGGCGCTCGCGGAGCGCGAGATCATCAACCAGCGCATGCAGGCTTTCGATAGCGCCGGCCAGCAGACCGCAACGCTTCCGAGAAACTATGCAACGCTGCTACTGCGCATGGCGAGGCCGGAAGAGTCATTGCGGATTGTCGCTGACATACTCGAGAGGGCGCGCCGCGCGGGAAACTCTTACGTGCTCGCATACCTGTTGTTCACAACTGGATCGGCGTACACCGAATTGCGGCGCTGGGACGAAGCAGAGTCGGCCCTGAAGGAAGCCGCATCCCTCGTGGCCGATGGGCCGGCCGATCGCTCGGTGCGCTCGCAGGCTGAATCCTTCTTCGCGCGGCTGGATCTCGCACGCGGCAATCTTCCCGCCGCTCGTCGGCACAGCGACTTGTCGCTGTCGCTCGCAGGCTATGGAACACCCGAGCCGCAGCGCCCCCTTGCCAGGCTGCTGCTCGTTGCGGCCCAGGTCGCATTGGCCACGCGGGCGCCGGGGGATGCAGAGCGATTTGCGCGGGACGCGCTCGCCATTTTCGAGCCCATTGCGCGCGGGCCGGCTACGAGCGCGGACGTCGGTGAGGGGTTGCTTCGGCTTTCGCAGGCGCGTATCGCATCAGGTGAGCGTGCTGAGGCGAATTCCTTGCTGGAGCGCGCGGTACGGTGTCTTTCGAACGGCCTTGGCCCAGATCACCCGCTGACGGTGGAGGCACGCCGTACAATCACCCCCGGCTGAAGGGAGCGTCCAAGGTCGCTCGACGTGCGTACAACTTCGACCAGCCCAAGTCATATCCCCTCCTGAATCAAGGCACGAGGCTTCGCGCATGAACCTGGAATTCTCGGCAGCGGAACAGCAATTTCGCGAAGAAGTACGCGCGTTCCTGCGCGAGAGTCTTATCCCGGAGGTAAGCGCGAAGGTGCTCGGCCTGAAGCGGTTGAGCCGCGAAGACATTATCGGCTGGCAGCGCACGCTGCATGCCCGCGGGTGGTCGGGGCCGTCGTGGCCCGTCGAATTCGGCGGCACGGGCTGGTCCGCCATCCAGCAGCACATTTTCGATGAAGAGTGCAGCCTCGCTGGCGCGCCGCCCATCATCTCCTTCGGCGTGCGCATGGTTGCGCCGGTGCTCATGCAATTCGGCAGCCGCGCGCAGCAGGAGTACTTCCTGCCGCGAATTCTGGCCGGTGAGCACTGGTGGTGCCAGGGCTACTCAGAACCGGGCTCGGGGTCGGACCTCGCCTCGCTCAGCACCCGCGCGGAGCGTCGCGACGACGTGTACGTTGTGAACGGCCAGAAGACGTGGAACACGCTCGGTCACTACGCGGACTGGATCTTCTGCCTCGTGCGCACGGACAGCAGCGGCAAGCCGCAGGCGGGCATTTCACTCTTGCTCATCGACATGAAATCGCCCGGCATCACCGTGCGCCCCATTCCGCTGTTCGACACCGAGCGCGAGGTGAACGAGATCTGGTTCGACAACGTGGAGGTTCCGGTCAGCAACCGCGTCGGCGAAGAGAACAAGGGCTGGACCTACGCGAAATACCTGCTCGGACACGAGCGCGCGAACATCGCGCAGGTGGGGGTGTCCCGGCGCGAGCTGAGGCGGTTGAAGCAGATTGCCTCACGCGAACTGAGTGGCGGCCAGCCGCTCATTCAGGACTCGCGCTTCAGGGACAGGATCGCACGAGTGGAGATCGACCTGATGGCGCTCGAAATCACGGTACTGCGCGTGCTCGCGGCCGAAGCGGCAAGACGCAACCCGGGAGCGGAAGCATCCGTGCTGAAGATTCGCGGCGCGGAGATCCAGCAAACACTCTCCGAGCTGAACATGCAGGCGGCCGGTCACTATGCCTTGCCATGGATTCCGGAAGCACTGGAGGCCGGTTGGCAGGGTGAGCCTGCGGGCGCGGCAAGCTACGCGCCGCTCGCCCTTCGTTACTTCAACCTGCGCAAGACCACTATCTACGGCGGCTCGAACGAGATCCAGCGCAACATCATTGCGCAGCGGATTCTCGAACTTTAGGCGGTGACCCATGGACTTTGAATTCACCGAGGACCAGAGGATGCTCCGCGACTCCGTGCAGCGCTTCGTCGCGGGCGAGTACAGCTTCGAGCATCGACAGAAGATTCTCGCCACACCGTTCGGCTTCAGCCCGGACATCTGGCGCCAGCTCGCAGAACAGGGCGTGCTGGGCACAGGGCTGCCGGAAGAACACGGCGGTTTCGGCGGGCCGACGGAAATCATGCTCGTGATGGAAGTGCTCGGCAAAGGCCTGGTGCTCGAGCCCTTCATGAGCACGGTCGTGATCGGCGGCGGCATGATTCGCGACTTCGGCACAGCCGAGCAGCAAGCGGAGCTTCTCCCGCGAATCATCGCAGGCGAATGCCGGATGGCCCTTGCCCACTACGAGCCCGGCGCGCGTTATGTCCTGAGCCACGTGAACACCACCGTCTCGCGCAACGGTGACGGCTATCTCTTGAGCGGCAGCAAGACCGTCGCGCTGGACGGCGCAGTGGCGGACGTGCTCATTATTTCGGCTCGCGAGGGTACACAGGGCAAGCTGTCTCTGTTTGTAGTCAACTCTGGCGCCCCCGAACTGAAATGGACGCGGTATCGTACTCAGGACGGGCGCAGTGCCGCCGACGTCTCGTTCGCTCGGCTGCCGGTGCAACACAGCCAGCGGCTGGGCGAGCCGGGCGCTGGGCTCGCTGCCGCCGAGCAAGCCGTAGACCAGGGCATCGCCGCCCTGTGCGCCGAAGCGGTCGGAGCCATGGAAGCCGTGAATGAAGCCACTTTGCAATATCTTCGCACTCGCAGGCAGTTCGGCCAGCCTATCGGCCGTTTCCAGGTACTTCAGCATCGGATGGCGGACATGTTCCTGATGGCCACGCAGGCGAAGTCGATGAGCTACCTCGCTACCGGCCGCTGCCGGGAAACGAACGTCGCCGAGCGAAGACACGCGCTCTCCGCCGCCAAGGCTTTCGTCGGCGAGGCCGCGAGGTTCGTGGGCCAGCAGTCCGTGCAATTGCATGGAGGCATGGGCATGTCGGCAGAACTGTCGATCAGTCACTACTTCAAGCGGCTCACCCTGATCAACGCGACCTTTGGCGACATCGATCACCACGTCGCGGCGCTCAGCGACCAGCTGTTGGCCCAGGCACAATGAGCGGGGCGGCATAGCGGCAGCTCACATGAGCCAACTGCACTTCAACGTGTGGCCGCGCACTCTGCCGCACCACCTGCCGATACCCGACACTTCTCTCTGGTACAACCTGGAAGTGTCGGCAGCACGCTTTCCGAACAAGCCTGCCGTGGTGTTCTACGACAGCGTGCTCACTTACGCGGAGCTGGCGCGCAGCGCCGAGCGGCTCGCGGGTTTTCTCCAGCACCATTGCGGCGTGCAGCGTGGCGACCGCGTGGCGCTGTTCCTGCACAACAGCCCGCAGTTCGTCATTGCTTACTACGCCATCCTGCGCGCAGATGCGATGGTGGTGCCGGTCAACTCGATGAGTCGCACGGCGGAGCTCACGCACATTGTTGAAGACTGTGGTGCGCGCGTGCTCGTTGCGGAGCAGTCGCTGCTCGTGCACGCGCAGCCCTTGCTCGGGCGGCAGATTCAGGATGCCATCGTTGCAACGTACTCGGAATACCTGACCCAGACCACCGACTTGACGCTACCGGAGGTCGTCGCGGCCCCACGCCGGCGCATCAACGATCAGCGCGTGACGCCGTGGTCGACGGCGCTTGCCACGGGCTTGCTGCCGCGAATGCATCTGGCTACGTCCGAAGATTTGTGTGTGATGCCGTACACGTCCGGCACCACCGGCAAGCCAAAGGGCTGCGTGCACCGCCACCGCAATGCCATGCACACCGCCGCCGCGCTCGCGCGGTGGTACGAGAAGCATCAGGACGATTGCGTGTTATCGGT
>JBDTUL010000329.1:0-7133 GCA_040007735.1 Gammaproteobacteria bacterium
GCGAGCTCACGGCCTGCCCGAAACGGTGGGCAGCATCCGGCGGTTCGGGGTCTGCTGGCGATCGCGGCCGCCGCGACGGGTATCGTCGGCATTGCCGAACGACATCGTGAACCCGACCTCGAACCAGTTCACCTTGTAGGCGCGCAGCGCGCCCGCCCGCTCGAATCGATTCGCCGCGAACGTGAGGTCGGTGTTGGCGCCGATCTGGCGGGCCAGCGTGACCTGATAAGCGCGGTCCCTGAAATTGTCGCCCTCGCGAAGGTTCGACTTGGTGAAGCCCCCCGAGGCGTCGAGCCGCATGCGGGCCGTCAGGCGCCGCGAGGCCAGGATGTCGAATCCCTGATACTTGTCCTGAAGACCGGCGAGGTTGATGTACTGGCGCGTTTCCGAATTGACGGAAACGAACACATCGGTGATGCGCCCGCGCATGCCCGCCCGCGCATCCAGGCGCTTCATCACATAGACATCGGAGGTGATGCGGGAGAAATCCCGATCGATCTGCGTCGGGAAATCATCCACCGGCGCCGTGATACCGCGGATGACGTGCGTCTGGGTCTGCGTGGTGGGCATTTCGTTGTAGCTGGCGCCGAACTCGAGCAGGCGGCCCGTGTAGCGCCAGCTCGCATCGTAGGAATTGCCGAAGAACCGCTTGCCCGCGAGCACGCGCAGGTTCTGCTTTTCGCCGCGGCTCCACTCGAAACCGCCCTGCCAGAAGGTGGCATCCAGGCCGCCCTTGGAAATATCGAGCCGCGGATCACTCTCTTTACCGCCGCGCGCGAGCAGGCGAAGTCCGGGCGACACGCGGAAGCCGAGCATCGCCAGCGCCTGGTCGTACTGGAACGTCTCGGCCAGGTCGTACTCGACCTTGTCGTGACGATAGGTGGCTTCCCAGCTCAGGAACGCATCGACATTCGTGGAGCGGAGCGCGGCGGCCGCGCTCTCGTTCTTGCTGTCGTCGAGGCTGATGTCATTCTGGACGACAGGGCCAGCGGCCTTGTCGTATTTCTGAAAGCCGCGGGTGTAGGACAGCTCGATCTCGGTCACGCGAAACTTGTGCTGAAGCATCGGGGTGATCTGCCCCGAAGTGGCATCGGCCAGGTTGCCGACGCTGAACATGTTGTCCACGTTAACCGGCCCGGTAGGGTCGACCACGGTCTGGTTCTTGGAGCCGGCCACATCCACATACAGCCAGTCGGACAGCGCTTCCCACTGCGTTCCGAGTTCCGCCTGGTGAAAAACCTCAGTGTCGCCCGAGCCGTTCTGGAAGCGAATCGCCTGCAACTGGTAATCCAGGAAGGCCTGGATGCGGTCCGCATCGACGATCAGGCGCAGGCCCGGTGAGGCCTGGCCGATGAGCTCGCTTTCCTTGGAAGCTCCGGAATCCGCCAGCGTCGAGTTATCCACCCAGGTGGCATTCAGGCCGATGCGCGGCACGAAGCGCACTTCGGCCTGGGCGACGGACGCGGCGAGAACGCCGCAGACCCCGCTCAGTACGGCCACCGCCCCGGCGCGGTGGCGCGAGATGTCACTCCTGCCCATTCTGGTGATAGCCGTAGCCGTAGTAGTACTCGGTCATTCTGCTCGCGCGCGCCTGGTTGAGAATGCAGCGAACCGTCTTGGTCGAATCGAGCAGGCCGATGGCTTCGAGCACCATCGGTTGCGTCGTGTATTCGGCGCGCACCACGAGCACGATCTGATCGATGATCTTGCTCAGCACCTGCGATTCGTTGGTGACCAGAAGCGGCGAGGTATCGAACAGCACGACCCGCTGCGGATCGTAGCTTCCCAATGCCTCGATGACTTCGACCATGCGATGGCTGGCAAACAGTTCCGGCGCGCTGCTCGTGCGCCGCCCCGCAGGCAACACACAAAGGCCTGGAACGCTGGTGGCAGCCACGAGCGATTCAACATCGATTGTCGAATCAGCCAGCGCATCCGTCAGGCCAGGCTGGTCGCCCAGCGACAGCAGATCGGTCGTGTGCCGCTTGGCCACGTCCGCATCCACCAGCAGTACGGAATAGTCTTTCTCGCGCGCCATGCTCAGAGCCATGTTCAGCGAGGTGAACGTCTTGCCTTCGCTTGCGACCGAGCTGGTGATCATCAGCCGATTGGCCAGGCGCGAACCGCCCTGCGTCTCGATGCGGGTTTCGAGGATGGGCCACTTGATGCGGCGGAACTGGTCCGTGAGTGCGTTCGCGAATTCCTCGGGCGGCATGGCGCCCTGTTCGCGCAGCGATTTGACGTTGAGCTCGACGGTTACCGTCCGAGCGCGCGGCTCACGCGGCCGCGAAGGGCCACCCCGTGGCGCAGCCAGCGGTTCGGTGGAATCGCGTCGCGAGCCGGGCGGGCGCGGCAGGCGTGTGGCCACGGAATTCTCCGGGTTGCCCGCGGCGTCGGATTTCTGAAGCTTGTTGAGCGCGCGTTCAATAATGCTCATCGGCGTTCAACCTATGACCGTGCGAATGAAATTGCTGACCGGGTCGGCGACGATGACGCCCACCACATATACCGCGATCAATCCGCCTCCGACCAGGGCGATCTTGAACCGGTCGCGGCGTATCAGCGGCTTCATGGCCGGCGACGGCGCAAAGCTGATCGCGCCCAGCACCGGAAGGCCGGTGACGCTTGCGAGCATGCCCCTCGACAGGAAAACGGGTTTGAGCTGGTTGATGAACACGGCCAGCACGGCACCGAGCCCCAGCGCCGCCATCAGCACCGCGGTCATGAACAGAGTGCGCTTCGGCCCGACTGGAACAAGCGCCTGGGTGGGCGGCTCGATGATACGAAAGCGAACACGATCCGCACTGGTGTCCGCGTGCTCGGAAAGCCGCGCGGATTCGAGACGTTGCAACAGCGCCTGATGCTGCGCTTTGTTGACCTCGTAGTCGCGGTTCAACCGCGTGAGCTCAGCCTCGGTCTCGGGCGCCGTATTCACACGCGACCTCAACGCTCCCACGGACGCTTCCTTTTCACCGATCTGCTGTCGCAGCTCCGCAAGCGACACCTGCACGCGGCTCAGCTCGATCTTGATATTTTGATAGACCGGATTGATGTCGAGCGCGAGTGACGCGGCGTCGCGCCTGTCACGGGCGATCGGCGAGCCCGCATGGGCTTTCGGGTTCTTCGCGGCGCGCTGCGCTTCGATCTGCGCGATGGTCTCGCGGAGCGCGATGACTCGCGGATGCTTTTCGGTGTACTGCAGGAGGAGCGAGTCGAGCTGCTTGCGGTACTCGGCAATCTGCCCGTCGTTCGCGCCGGCCGAGCCATCGCCTTCGGAGAACAGGCCGAACGTCGGCTCCTCGCCCTCGAGCTGCTTCTGCAATTCGCGGCCGCGCTCGGTAGCGAGACGATATTTCGAGCGAAGATCTTCCAGCGCGGCGTTCTGCGTCTGCAGATCGCCATAGTAGTCGCCCGTCTGGCCGGGCAGCAGGCCGACGTTCTTCTGCTTGAACGCGGCGAGGCGCTCTTCAGCCTCACGCAGGCGGCGCTCGTATTCGGCCACCTGGTCCCGGATGAATTTCTGGGCCGAGTCGGAATCCGCGCGCTTCACGCCGCGGGTGCTTTCCACGAATGTCTTGAGCAGGGTACTGACGACCCGCTGCGCCATGCGGGGGTCACCATCGGAATAACTCAACGAATAGGTGTTGTCCGTTCCGCCGCCTTCCAGTTTGATGCTGAGGGCGAGATCGCTCACCAGCCGCTCGAAACCTTCGGAATTCGGTGCGCGCTTGTCGAGACCGGTTTCGTGCGCCACGCGCTCGAGGTTCGGCCGGCCCATGAGCACGCGGGACATCATGGTGACGCTGTTGCCGAGATCGGTGTTCACGGCGAGGCCACTGAGCAGCGGCTTCAACAGCGAATCAGAATCGACGTACACGCGTGTGCGGGACTCATACACATCGGGCAGCATCATCACGGCCGCCCAACCCAGAAGAGCAACGCTCCAGCAGGCAATCAGTGCATACCAGCGGAAGCGCCACGCGCCTCGCACCTGGATCAGAATCTGGCCGAACAATTCCTTCATTAAGCGCTCCGCTCAGAACCGCGACTGCGGAATGATGAGAACGTCGCCCGGCTGCACGGGAACGTTCGCCTTGATGTCGCCGCTGTTCAGCAGATCCTGTAAGCGCACCTTCATTTCGACCGACTTGCCATCGTGATTGCGCACCAGGCGGGCACGGTTGCCGGCGGCGAACTCCGCGAGCCCGCCGACCGCGATCATCACATCCAGGAGCGTCATGCCGTTGCGATAGGGCAAAGCCTGCGGGTGAGCGGCCTGCCCGACCACGCGAATCTGGTCGCCGTAGATGCCGACGAAGTTCGTGACGATGATGTTGACCTTCGGCGTACGCACGAAGTCCGCGAGCCGCTTCTCGACATCGCGGCCCAGCTCGCTCGGGGTCTTGCCCGCGGCCCCCATGTTTTCCACGAGCGGCGTCGAGATGAGCCCGTCCGGCCGCACCGGAACGGTGACGCTCAGCTCGGGCTGGTTGAATATAAATACGTTGAGCACATCGCCCGGGCCGATGCGGTATTCATTGGCAATGGCAGCGGCGGGCGCTTCGCCTTCGGCGGCGGCAGCCGGAGCGGCCGGTGCGGCGCTCGCCGGCGGCGGACTCACGGGGGCAGCGGCGCATGCACAGACCGTGAACACGGCGAATATCAGCGTGAGGGCGAGACGGGGAAACTGGACGATCTTCATCAAGCGGGCCTCATCAAGTGCGGCGTTGAATCTGAACCTCGGGAGGGTTCGCCGCGCGTCGAGTCACGCCAGCAGCGCACACGGCGGCGCCCTTCGTGCTTCCGTCAAGTTGCGCCAAGTCCCTTACCCCGGTTTCCGGCACGGTATCCGGGGAGTGTTCCATCTGTCTGGTGACTGCCCGACGGTGCCGCATTGTTGTTACTTCTGTCGCCCCACGACTGCGCCCCAAGGACTGTTCCGACGTGGCCCGGTCTGGCCGGCGGAGGCGACCCAGCATGCCGACGCAGCACGCTCAATTCATCGCGCTGCGTCTCAAATTCGGCAGTTGACTTAAATCCTGTCCGACGGCGCGCATTATGGCCGTCGCACACACTCGCGGAGAGTTTTTTTAGAGGCGAGTTTTCGCTGCGGCGAAGCGCGGCTCAGATCGTGAGGCTGACCGTATTCGTAGGCTGGCTCTGCACACCGGCCGCGTTGACGCTCACGACGGCGAAGTACCAGGTACCGGAAGAGAGATTCTCGACGACCTGGCTGTTCACGGAAGGATTCGACAGCGTCACCGCCTGGTCGAGGTTGCCGGAACTGCGACCGTACAGCACTTTGTAGCCTGCGAGATCCGTAAGGGCCGAACCGTCGATATTCGCGGTCGGCGCACCCCAATTGAGCGTGGCACGGCCAACCGTAGTGCCCTGCGCCGCCACCGTGACGGCAAAGGCAGTTAGCGAGGCCGTGGCCTTGCCATCGCTGACGGAAAGCGTGATGCCAGAGAAGCTGCCCACGTCCGCATCCGCAGGCGTGCCACCCAGGACACCGGTCTGGGCATTGAAAGTCATCCACGCGGGCTTGCCGGTGAGACTGAACGTGAGCGTGTCGCCGTCCTGATCGGACTTCGAAGGCGTGAAGCTGTAGGCCTGACCGGCGGTGACCGAGTCCGGAGGCGTGCCGGAAAGCGTGGGCGCGTGGTTGGTGCCGGCGGGCGGGGCCTGCACGGGCGCCGACGCGGCATCGCCACCGCCCCCGCCGCAGGACGCAAGCAGTACAGAGGAAAGCGCAGCGACGATCAGCCAGCGAGCGTTAGAGAAAACAGAACCCATACCAACCCCCGATCCAATCCAACCAGCCACACAGCCCGCGTGCACCCAAGCTAAACCACGCAGGCCGGGGCGAGAATGCAAGCTTCGGGCCGCCTTGTCACGACATGAGGAGGAACAATCGGTTGGCGGGTGCGCCCGACTATAGCCGGCAACGAACGAGGCTTTAGCCCCTGCCTGGGAGCCGCAGTTGTCGCGGCACGGATACGCACTGGTTCACAGCACACCCACCAGTGACAGTAACCTGCTGAATAATAAGAAATACTTCGTGTCGCTCGCGCCAGACAGGGCTGACCTCTTTTTGCCGCGGTCCGCGCTCTGTTTTGCTGTCTCCAAGGCTGCGCGAACGACGTCACGAGAATCAGCAACGCCCGCCGTTGCAGGCACTTTCTGCCCGATATTTGAGCGTTGCACCACTCCACTTTCCGACGCCACGCGACAAGCTCGCGCACATGGAGACAAGGAGTCATCCGCTCTGGATAACAAAACCCTCAACGGCGCAGCCTGACTTCGTCTCTCCTTCGTCGGCCAAGACGCTGGTCGAGCTGTTCACGCAGCGCTGTGCCGCCGATCCGGAAGCTCTGGCTTACGCTTTCCTGCGCGATGACCTGACGATCACGGCGCAACTCTCGTACGCAAACCTGGCGATCGAGGTGCGCGCCCTTGCGCGCCGGATAGCCGGACGCACACAGCCGGGCGACCGTGTGTTGCTGGTTTACGGTCCGGGTCTCGAAGTGGTTCGCGCCTTTTGGGCCTGCCTGCACGCAGGCACCATTCCGGTGCCGGCGCCCTCGCCCGATGCCGTGCGCCTCAAGCGCAGTCTGCCGCGGTTGCTCGCGATTGCGACCGACGCCCAGACCGCGCTCATTCTCACGACGGCCGCCATTCGCGACGCCGCTAGCGAGTTGTCCCTGCCCGCCAATCTGGATCTGGCGAGCGCGATGGCCAGCGATATCGATCAGGCCGCCGAAGGCGAGCTGCCGCGGATCGCGCCGGGGGATCTCGCGTACCTGCAGTACACGTCCGGCTCAACCTCCGCGCCGCGCGGGGCAATGATCACGCACGCGAACGTGCTGGCGAACTGCAAGGGCCTCACCGCGAACCAGGAGCCGGACGCCACCAGTCGATCCCTTTCCTGGCTGCCCTACTTCCACGATTACGGCCTGGTGCACGGGATCATCTGGCCCTTCTACGCCGGCATGCCGGCCTATCTCATGTCGCCCGTGACCTTCGTCCGGCGGCCCCTGCGCTGGCTCGAAGCCATCGCCCAATTCGGCATCAGTCATTCCGGCGCGCCCAATTTTGGATACGCCGCGTGCGTGCAGGCGCTCGAGCGAAGC
>JBDTUL010000330.1:0-7099 GCA_040007735.1 Gammaproteobacteria bacterium
CGCCGTCGAATGGCGGTGGTGCTCCAGCAGACCGCGGCCGAGAACATGCTCACCGTGCGGGACAATCTGATGATTTACGCCTACCTGCACGGGTTATCCCGGCGCGATGCACAGGCACGTTCGAAGCAGGTGGTCGAGGAGTTCGAGCTCGGCGATCGCCTGTCGAGCACGGTGCAGGAGCTGAGTCTCGGCATGAAGCGACGTATTCAGATCGCGAAGATATTCATGCTGGATACGCCGCTGATCATCATGGATGAGGCCACCACCGGCATGGACCCCATGATGAAGCGCCGGATGATGGACCGGCTGCGAACCGAGGCGCGCAACGGCCGAACCATCCTGCTCACGACGCAGGTGCTGAGCGAAGCGGAAGAGCTGTGCGAGAGGATCATGATCATCGACAAGGGCCGCACGATGGCCTCGGGCACGCTGCTCGAGCTGCGCAAGCGCTCCGCGCAGGTCTTTCGGGTGGTGCTCTCGTTCGGCGAAACCGAAGCGGACCTGGCCGGGCTGCTGCAGTCCCTGAATCCCGCGAAGCTTGCGGTCACCGGGCGCACCGCGGAGATGGTGATACACGCCGAGGAATCCTCGCTGCTCACGAAACTTGCAGACGTCTCACGCCACGCGCCGATTCTCCAGTTCGAGGTTCGCGGGCCCACGCTCGAGGAAATCTTCATGAACTTGGTGAAGGAAGCCTCATGAATGGTGCGCATGCGATCTTCTATCGCGACTACCGGCAGCGCCTCACCAATATCACGCTCTTGATCTGGGATCTGCTCGCGCCGCTCGCGTATCTCCTGCTGTTCGGCAGCGGGTTCGAGCGAATGATGGGGGAGGGGTTCACGATCGAGGGCCAATCGGTCGGCTATACCTCATTCCTCTTGGCTGGCGTGCTGGCCATGGTGACGTTCTCCGTCGCCATGAACAGCTCCTGGAGCTTTTTCGCGGATAAGGATTCCGGTATCGCGCACGAACTGCTCACGTATCCGATCACGCGCGAGCACATTCTGCTCGGGAAGATCGGCTTCAATGTGGTGATGGTGCTGCTCGGCTCGGTAGTGGTGATCGCGATGGCCGCCGTCGTGCTGAGTGTTCCGGTGCGTTGGAGTTGGCTGCCGCTGCTGGCAATCGTCACGGTGGTCGCAACGGCCGGGTGGTTCTTCGTGTTCAGTGCATTCGCCGTCGCGCTGAGCCGAATGGATGTGTTCTATGCCGTAACCAGCGCTGCCTACATTTTTCTGATGTTCTTCAGCTCCATGTTCTATCCACTGAACAGCGTGCCGCAGTGGTTCAAGGTTTTGTCGTATCTGAACCCCCTCACCTGGCAGACCGATCTTGCGAGATTCGCGCTGCTCGGAGTCGGGGAGCGAACGCCACTGCTCTGCGAAGGTGCGGCGCTCAGCGTGTTCTGCGGTGTGTGTCTGGCGTTCGCGGTCCGCGCGCTCAATAGAACGGCTTGAGGTCGAACGAATGAAGGATGCAAGCGGTTTTGATGCGGTCGTCGTGGGTGCCGGTTTCGCCGGCCTCTACATGCTATATCGCTTGCGGAAGCTGGGTCTGTCCGCAATTGTCATCGAGGCGTCCGAGGATGTGGGTGGCGTCTGGTACAGCAACCGCTATCCCGGCGCCCGATGCGACATGGAGAGTCTGGTCTATTCCTATTCATTCTCCAGCGAGCTGGAGCAGGAATGGGAGTGGCGGCAGCGGTTCGCCAGCCAACCGGAGCTTTTGAGCTACCTCCGGCACGTCGCGGAGCGCTTCGAATTGCGCCGGGACATTCATTTCAGAACGCGGGTGGTGGCCGCGCGTTACGATGAGCCCGCCAACTCCTGGGCGGTGGATACGGATCGCGGCAAGCGCTACACGGCGCGATTTCTGATCATGGCAACCGGGTGCCTGTCGGCGAGTCACACCCCTTCGTTCGAGGGCCTGGAGAGTTTCGGCGGAGAGTGTTTCCACACCAGTGCCTGGCCGCGTGAGGCGGTGGATTTCACAGGGCAGCAGGTGGCCGTCATCGGCACGGGCTCCTCGGGAATCCAGTGCATTCCCCTGATTGCACGGCAGGCCGCGCATCTCACTGTGTTCCAGCGCACGCCGAATTTTAGCCTCCCCGCGCGGAACGCGCCGCTGGATGGGGAATTCGTGCGCAGGTTCAAAGAGAGCTATCCCCTCTATCGGGAACGCGTTCGCAATGGGGACCTGTTCGGTGATGGTGACCTGTGCGTTCCCATCGAGAGCCTGGACCCGGCGCCAGTCAGTGTGACGGAAGCATCGGAAGAAGAGCGCCGACGTGCCTATGAGAACCGCTGGGAGCGCGGCGGCGGCTTCTTCATCGGCGCCTTCTCGGACATCATGAACACCGACGAAGCCAATCGAACCGCGGCCGACTTCGTGCGGAACAAGATTGGCACGATCGTGAAAGATGCGCGCGTCGCCAGGCTATTGACGCCAACGGATCACCCCCTCGGCACCAAGCGGCTGTGCATCGACACCGACTACTACGCCACATTCAATCGGCCAAATGTCACATTGGTGGATCTGCGCTCCGATCCCCTCGAGGCGATTACGCGGCGAGGAATTTTGCTCAAGAGCCGCGAAGTGGCGCTCGACTCCATTGTCATGGCGACGGGGTTCGATGCCATGACGGGCGCGCTGCTTGCCATCGAGATCGTGGGAGTGGGCGGCAGCGTGCTACGCGACAAGTGGCAGCATGGCCCGCGCACGTATCTGGGACTCGGCATCGCGGGCTTCCCGAATCTGTTCACCATTACCGGCCCGGGCAGCCCCTCCGTGCTGAGCAATACCGTGATGTCGATCGAGCAGCACGTGGAGTGGATCTCCGATTGCATCAGCTTCATGAGCCAGCGCGGGTTGCCTCGCATTCAACCTACGTTCGAGGCGGAGGATAACTGGCTCGAACAGGTGAGCACCGCGGCCGACGCATGGCTCTACAAGAAGGCGAACTCCTGGTACCTCGGCGCGAACATCCCCGGCAAGCCGCGCGTATTCATGCCCTACGTGGACAGCGGCGGCGCCTACCGAAAGATCTGCGATCGGATCGCCGCGAACCATTACGAAGGGTTTACTTTCGGCTGAGGCTGCAGGGGCGAATTCTTTGATTGAACAAGGAGAGGTTGTGGACGACATAGTGAGTGTCAATATCGAGCAGGATCTGATCACGGCTATCGAGCCCATCCGGGGTTTTGTGCTCGCCTCGATGGCCTATCATTTCTTCGACAGCGGCGTGTTCGACTACCTGTACGAGAAAGGACCTGCGAGTGTCGCGCGCATCGCCGGGGATTTGAACCTGAACGCGAAGAAGCTGGGTGGTTTGCTGGACTACCTCGTCAACGAGAACCTGCTGCTCCGGCACGAGGAGCTGTACCAGCTCTGCGAGCGCGCGGTTCAGATGCATCGCTTCAGGGGCTGGTACACGATGCTCATCGGTGGTTACGGCCACACGTTTCTGCAAATGGGCAGCGTTCTCGGCGCCGATGCAGGTTGGGCAACGCGGGACGCCGCGAAGGTCGGCATTGGAAGCTGTGAGATCAGTCGTTTCGATGCCATGCCGCTGACCCGCTCACTGCTGTCGAAAGCTCCGGGTCGCAAACGCAACCTGCTGGATCTTGGCTGCGGTAACGCGCTCTATCTCGCGGAGTTCTGCCAGGCGAATCCGGAGCTGTATGCGCTGGGCGTGGAGCCGGATCGCGGCGGGTACGAAGCGGGTCTCGAGACCATCCGACGGTATGGACTGGAAGAGCGGGTGTCGCTGGTAAACCTCGGCGCTGTCGAGTTCATGAATCGTGAGATCGACTTCGATCCGGACTTTCTGATCCTGGGTTTCGTGTTGCACGAGATCGTCGGGTCGGAGGGCACAGCCAGCACGGTGGAGTTCCTACGCACCGTGGTCAGGCGCTTCCCGCAGATCCGACTGATCGTCATCGAAGTGGACGAGCGGTCGCGCGAGGCTCAGATCATGCGGCATGGCCTGTCGCTGGCCTACTACAACCCTTACTACTTGCTGCACAATTTTACGCAGCAGCAGCTGTTGCCTCACTCCACCTGGCTGGAGATATTCACCGAGGCGGGGCTGGAGGTGCTGGCCACGGAGTCGACTTCCGAGCAAGTGGATTCCACGCAGCTGGAGATTGGCTACCTGTTACGCGCGGCCGGCGGTGATCGGCATGGGTGAATTCGTGCACCGCCGCGGCCACCTAAGTGTTCTCCAGCAAAGAATCCTGTTTGCCGAGTCACGTTTCGAGCATCCCGCGTATCTGGTCGAGAATTTCCCCGAATGGCCACCGCACGCTTTCGCGGACGCGACGCCTCCCCAGAGCGCGCAGTCCGCCACGCAGTACCTGCCGTCCCGGGGATCTGCCGGGTTGATCGAGCAGATCATTGCGCACGAGCAGGAAAAATACGGCGTCGGGTTGGCGGAGGGCAGCATCCTCGTTACCGCCGGCGGGATGCACGCACTGTGGCTCGCGTTCAGAGACATCGCGACGCGGCGGCCCGGCAGTACGGTGCTCTGCCTGGGCATCACGTTTGTTGGCGTTGCGAATCTGATCGAAGCGTCGGGCATGAAGGTGCGGTTCGTCAGCCGCAGCCTGGCCGGTCTGACGGCAGAGCAGGTTGAACGTCATATGACGGCGGATGTCGGCTGCGTCTACGTCAACTCTCCGCACAATCCAACCGGGGAATACATTGACCGGCAGACGCTGAGACGCATTTCAGAGTTGGTGGAAGCGCGTTCGGCGAGCTGTGTCATTGACGCGGTTTACGATTCCTATTTCTTCGATGGTGGTTCACCTGAGCTACCCGCGGGGATCGGCGTTGCGGACCACCTCTACTTCGTCTGCTCCATGTCGAAGAACTTTGGACTTCCCGGCGCCCGTATCGGCTGGTTGGTGTCGAGCGTCCGCAATGTCTGTGCCGCGATATTCTGGCTCGAGAACGAGAATGTCTCAGTGTCTTCGGTCTCCCAGGAGCTGGCTGCCAGAGTGCTCGCGTTCGGCAACCGACCCTTGATCGCTTCGATGATTGCTGTCAGAGCCAGGGTGCTGGAGTTTCTCAGCCGCGAGTTTGGTGTGCGGCATCTGCCACCGGCGGGTACGCAGATGGCGCTGGAGCTGCCAGTTTCAGACATAGAGCATTTTGCGGATTACGCGCTCAATCGACACGAACTGGTTCTCGCCACTTCCAGTAACTACGCCGGCTGCCGGGAAGGCTTCATCAGGTTGCCCTTCTCGTATCTCCTGGAGCACACAGAGAGGGCTTTGCAAAGGCTCGAGCTCGCGATCAAGACATACGGGGACGTGCGAGCCGCATGAATTCCAACATCTACGACCTGAAAGGCAGAACGGCGGTCGTCACCGGAGGCGCGAGTGGCATCGGTTCGGCCATCGCACAACGATTGCTCGCCTCCGGCGCCCGTGTTGCAGTTCTGGATCGCGACAACACGGCTTTTGATCTCGATAGCCTCAGCGCATCCCTGATTGCGATCGATGTCGACGTGACAGACGCGCAGGCTGTCGACGCAGCCGCGGCCTCGGTAGTCGATCGCTTCGGCAGCCTCGACATTCTCGTGAACAGCGCGGGCATTGCGGGCGCGAACGCGCCGGTCTGGGAATACAGCCCGGAGGAATGGCGGCGGGTGGTCGATGTGGACCTCACCGGCACGTTCATCGCCTGCCGCGCATGCATTCCCCACATGCTGAAGAACAACTGGGGGCGCGTCGTCAACATCGGCTCGATCGCTGGCAAGGAAGGCAATGCGAACGCATCCGCGTACTCGGCGGCCAAGGCGGGCGTGCTGGCACTGACCAAATCTCTTGGCAAAGAGCTTGCCGGCACGGGAATCCGCGTGAACACGATTGCACCCGCGATGGTCCGCACGGCGCTTTTCGAGCAGATGACCGACGAACACGTGCAGCGAATGATTGCCAAGATTCCGATGGGCCGGCCCGGCACCGTGGAGGAGATCGCGGCGCTCTGCATGTGGCTGTGCTCGGAGGAGTGCTCTTTCTCCACCGGCGCGGTTTTCGATGCGTCCGGCGGCCGCGCGGTTTATTGATTCCAGGGAAACAGGAGAGAGGGTCTTGAGTCAGTCCAGTAGAGTGGTTGTGATCACGGGCGCATCTTCCGGAATGGGCGCCGCGTGCGCACGCGAGTTTGCGAAGGCCGGATACCGGGTCGTCGTGATGGGCCGCAGTGCGGTTCGTACACAGGCCGTTGCCGATGACACCGGAGCGGGCGAACCCCTGGTCGGCGATGTCAGTGACGTTTCGTTTTGCCGAGGCGCTATCGACATTGCTCTGGCGCGTCACGGGCGTGTCGATGTTCTGGTGAACGCGGCGGGAATCATCGCGCGCGCGGGTGCGGCGGAGACCTCCGACGAGCAGTGGAGGCGGGTTATCGATGTGAACCTCGGCGGCGTTTTCTTCATGTGCCGGGCCGCGCTGCCAGTCATGATGCGCCAGGGGAGCGGGGCGATCGTGAACTTCGGCTCGATCTGGGGCGATGTCGCGGCGGCCGGCGTGGCGGCGTACTGCGCGTCTAAGGGCGCGGTCCACAATCTCACTCGTGCGATGGCGCTGGAGCACGTGAAGGACGGCATTCGCATCAATGCGGTGTGCCCCGGAGAAGTGAATACGCCCATGTTGTCCACCGAACGCAAGGAGCCTGTTACCGCGCAGATGCTCGAGGCAATTGCGCAAACCGTTCCGATGGGTCGCCTCGCCGATTCCGCCGAGATCGCGCGTGTGGTGCTGTTCATGGCCTCGGATGCGGCCAGCTACATGACGGGCTCGATGATCACCGTGGATGCCGGGTTCACCGCGCGATAGACGTTCGCAAGCATGCCGCGTCGCTCGATTCCATGGGCTCTGGTCGCCGCCTTTGCTGTGCCGGCGGTCGCGCAGCGCGCCGATGAAAACGCCGTGACTACGGCGCAGGATGCATTCGGCGCCACTACTGGCAACGAAAGCATTGGCCTCTACAGCGAAACGGAGGTGCGGGGTTTTTCGCCGGTGACGGCGGGGAACGTTCGCATCGAGGGTCTCTACTTCGATCGCCAGGGCAACCTGCCGCCGCGGCTCGT
>JBDTUL010000331.1:0-7079 GCA_040007735.1 Gammaproteobacteria bacterium
GTTCGTTCTCAGTGAGGTGTACATAGCGCGTGTCCTTGCTCCTGGACTCGCCAGGTGGGACAGGACGCAGCAACGTGCCGCGGAAGAAGGCCACTTTGACGTAGTTCGTAAAGCAATGAATGCTGAGGAACCAGCCCTGGCCCGCAACTCCGTACAACGGCGAGTTCCATTTCACTGCTTTGTGCACGCCGGGAACCGTGCGCACGATGAGCGCATCGAGCCGTTGCCCAACATCGCGCTTCCAGCCCGGCATGGCCGCGATGTACGCCTGCACAGGCGCATTGCCATCGGCCTTCGCGATCTGAGGATTGCCGCCCGTGAGGAGAGTCGGCTTTGCCGCCTTGCCGGACGGCGACTTCAAGGGTTTGCTCATTGGTCCATCCTCTTGAGCAAATCTTCGAGATGGTCGAATCGGCTCTGCCAGAAGCCGGCCATCTGGCTCGTCCAGTCCATCAGAGGAGCAAGCGCGCTGAGCTGCGCGCTGTAGTGTGTCTGGCGGCCTTCGTGACGGTCGCGCACCAGCCCGGCCTGCTTCAGAACGCCGAGGTGCTTGGACACGGCCGGTTGCGATACCCCGGACTGAGCTGTCAGGGCCCCTACGGTCTGCTCTCCTTCACGGCACAGGCGCTCGAAGATCGCCCGACGAGTCGGGTCCGATAACGATCTGAAGAGGATGTCGCGGGGGTCTGCTGGCGTCAAGATCAATAACCTTATGGCTATTGATTAAATCTAGAACCGTTCGGCCATCCAGTCAAGCGAGAGTTCGATCCTGACAGCGGTGAAACTCGGTTTCCCCTCACTTCCGTCCGAGACCCAGCTCAGACCGGCGGCTCGAACTGGAGCATCCCATAACCTCATGGCTATTCAGATCGACCGTCCGGCAATGGCGCCTCTCACCTTGTCTCAGCGGTGCTCGCGAGCCTTCCAGGTCGCATCGAATTTGTCCGGCAGCCCGCTGTCCTCGCTGATGAACCGCCGGCTGATCAGCCACTTCCCGTTCACCTTGCGCAGCTCCGAATATTCCCGCCCCTGTTCGTACAGGCTGGGAGGCTTGCCGGGCCCCTCGTTCATGACGCCGGTCCAGATCAGGTGCGCGGTGGCAACGTTGCCTTCTACGTTGATGATCGGATTCGTCAACAGCATGTTGCCGCGATGATATTGCGCCTTCGCCGCCGGCGCCTCCGCACCCTCCGGCCGCTGATATAGCTTTGCGATTTCCTTGTGGCCCCTGGCCACCACCCCGTCGACGTCCAGCACCGCGTCCTCAGTGAAGTACTCGGCCAGCTCGTGCGCCTTACCCACGGACAGGTCCTAGTAGTAGCGCGTGAGGAAGTCCTGTATCTGGATGCGATCGAGCAGGGTTTCCATGGTGACGGGCCTGTCTTCCAGGATTTGTTTCTGGGCCATCACCGGCGCCGCCGGCAATGTCAGAAGCGCGAAGGTGGCGGCGGCGGCCAGCGCGAGACGGGCGTTGAGTTGAGGCATGCGGGAACTCCTTCGTATGTGTGCCATTGAAACGGACGAGCGCAGTGAGGGCCGGTCCAGCCTGACAAGTGCCAGGGCAGCCTGGACCCACACGTACCTAGCGAGCGGCCACGGAGGTACCAGCCTCCCGCTCCACTAGCTTGACCAGCCGGTCGGCTTTGGCTGGATCTTCCAGAATCATGCGCAGAAAGACGCGAACGATGAAATCGGGCTCCGATCGTGCTTGCTCGAAATCGCGCAGGCGCGCCAGAGACAAATGGAAGCGAGCGGCAAATTGCGGTTGACTAAGGCCGGTCTTCTCGCGCACCAGCCGAACCTTACGCGCCAGTGCCATTCGCCTGAGTTGCTGTTCGGTGAGCGGTGGGTTATCGGCATCCGACAGTGCCTGCGTTTCGGCTTTCGCATCACTGAGATTCTTCAGACGCTTCCGCTCCTTGTCGGACCATCGGAAAGAGGCACCGCGCTTGCGACTAAAAGATGTTTTTGCCATAGACCTTGCGTTCGTGTGCTGTAGCGACGCGGGCAGAAATGATGCGGCAAAAATCTTCTTCCGGCCAGGCGTAGACGACAGTCAAAACTATCCCATCCACTTCGCCGAAGACGATGTTGCGGCGCTCGCCCTGCGCAAAGACGTCCTCCTGATCCAGTCTCATCGGATCGTCGAGCGCATAAGTGGCCGACTCGAACGAAACTCCGTGCTTGTCGAAATTTGCGGCTGCCTTGTCGTCATCCCAACAGAAGCGCAATTCATCCGCACCGCTCACCGCCCCATCACACTACGGAATTTCCGTACTCCAGTCAATCGCTCGAACCTGCCGCGAATCGCCCCCAATCCCTCGGTGCTGCCGTTAGACTTCATGACCTCTCCTTGAACCGGACGGAGAGTACGAGTTGAGACGGGCGGGCGCGATTTGGATCCCTGTTGGAAAGACACAGAAATGCGCGCGCGCAGCCTTAGTTGTACGCTAGCACCATGGACAAGTTGTTCCGACTGTCACTGGGCGTCAAACGTGACCCTTCTGTCGAAGCCTGGCTGAGCAGACAGCCGGGCGAGCTCGGCATCACCGCGCGCAAATGGTTCGATCGAATGCGTGCATGCGGCTTCGACGTGCTGGAGATGATGCATGACGGGTTTGCCGTCGCCTGTGTGAAAGACGTGCCGTTCGCTTACGTCGCGGTGTTCAAAGGGCACGTGAACGTGGGGTTCTTTCTGGGCGCGGAACTGAAAGATCCGGCGCGTCTACTGGAAGGCACGGGCATGCGCATGCGACACGTCAAAGTGAAGCCCGGCACGCCACTGGATTCCAAGGCGCTCGGTGCGCTCATCCAGCATTCCTACGAAGAGGTGAAGGCCCGCCTTCGAACTGGCGCTGATTAGATCTCAAGCGCGAGCTGGATTGCTCCAAGCCACCGCGCCCTCTTGCCTGAGAGCGCCACGCCCTCTTGCCTGAGAGCGCCACGCCCGGGGCCCACTGGGCGGCGTCGCCATCAGTGCCTGCTGTCCGTGACCTGCCCGTCCCGAACCTGCACACACTGCATGACGATCCCGAGCTCCTGCTCATAACGCTTTACGAGCCGGGCTTCGACTTCCGTCAGCAGCGAGATTGCCAGCCCCTTCGCTCCCGCGCGCCCCGTGCGGCCGACCCGGTGCAGATACGCCTTGCTCATGGTCGGCACGTCGAGATTGAACACGTGCGTGACCCCGACAATGTCGAGACCGCGCGCGGCCAGGTCGGTCGCAATCATGATGCGGATGGCGCCACTGCGAATGCCATCCATCGCCTGCTTGCGGTCCAACTTGTTGAGCTCGGCACTCAGGTCCGCAACCGCCAGCTTGTGATGAGCCAGCTTCAACGCGACCCGTTCCGCTACATCGTTGCGATGGACGAACACGATGGAGCGTGGCACCTCGAACGCATTGAGCAGCTTGCGCAAGACATCTGGCTTGTCCCGCTCTTCGCAAACCAGGTAGAGATGCTCGATGTTCTCATTCACAGCCCCCGCACCGGGGGAAACCATCACCGCTTCGGGCGATAGAGTCGTCATCACCTGCCGGGTCTGCCGCTCGATCGTCGCGGATGCGAAAATGAGTTGCCGGGCTGGCGGCGCCGCGCCAACGATCTTCTGAATCCGTTCCAGACTTTCCTCGTGCAGCAGCCGATCCGCCTCGTCGATGACGATGCTGCGCAGGTGCGCCGTCTTGAGCTTGCCCCGCTCGATCAGTTCCAGCACGCGCCCGGGCGAGCCCACCACCACGTGCGGTTTGGCTTTGAGCTTCTCGATCTGTCGATCCGTCGCGGTGCCGCCGATGAGCAGCACCGAGCGGATGGCGCGCCCTGCATTCTGCGCAAGATCGCAAGACTGACGATGGATCTGGATGGCCAGCTCGTGAGTGGGCGCAAGGATCACGACCTGGGTCGCGGCTTGCGCAGCATCGATGCGAGTAAAGAGGGGGAGCAAATAGGCCAGCGTCTTGCCCGTGCCCGTCTCCGCGTTCAGGTACGCGTCTTTCCCGGCCATCAGCACGGGAATCGCCGCACTTTGAACGGGCGTCGGATCGCTGATCTGCTGTTTCGCCAGGGCGGCGATGAGGTCGGTCGGCAGCAACAGATCGGTAAACGTCATGAAATCGGGCTCGCGGCGGCAGGCAGTGCGTATCATACGGCATGTCATTTTCCGAACTGGGGTTGTCCCCCGAACTGCTTCGAGCCATAGGCGAGGCGAATTACGCAACGCCCACGCCCGTGCAGGCGGCTGCAATTGCGCCCATTCTGCGTGGCCGGGATGTGCGAGCACGCGCGCAGACCGGTTCCGGCAAGACAGCGGCATTTGCCTTGCCAATGTTGCAACGACTGCAGGGTCGCCCCGCGGCGAGCGATCGGCAGGTCAGCGGCCTCGTCCTGGTTCCAACGCGTGAGCTTGCGAGCCAGGTGGGCGAGTCGTTTCGCATCTTGGGCCGCTACCTGCCGCAACCGGTCAAGGTGCTCACTGTGTTTGGCGGCGTCTCCATCAATCCGCAGATGATGGCCTTACGCGGTGGCGCGGATATCGTGGTGGCCACACCGGGCCGACTACTCGATCTGGCCGACCACAACGCCGTGCACCTGTCTGAGGTGAGCACCTTGGTGCTCGACGAAGCGGATCGTCTGCTCGATGAAGGCTTCGCCGACGAGCTCACTCGCGTGCTGGCACTGCTACCGGACCGTCGCCAGAACCTGCTGTTCTCTGCAACTTTTCCGTCGGCCGTACAATCTCTTGCCGAGCTGCTTCTACGTGAGCCCATCCGTATCGAGGTTGCCGCCACAGTCGAGACCTCGCCGAGCATTCAGCAGCGCTCCATCGCCGTGGATCCCGAACGCCGCACGCAGCTGCTGCGTTATTTGATTCAACACCATGGTTGGGAGCGAACACTGGTCTTCGTCGCCACGAAGTACGCCACTGAGCACATCGCGCTGAAGCTACAGCGGCTGGGGTTTACCGCAGGCGCATTGCATGGCGACCTCAGCCAAGGCGCACGCACTCAGGCGCTCGCGGACTTCAAGGCCGGGCGCCTGCAGGTGCTGATTGCGACAGACGTCGCTGCGCGCGGCATCGACGTTATCGATCTGCCCGCTGTGGTGAACTTCGACCTGCCCCGCTCCGCCGACGACTACGTGCACCGTATCGGTCGCACAGGCCGCGCCGGCGCGAGTGGTGCCGCCGTCAGCTTTGTAAGCGCCGTGACCGAAGCACACTTCCGGCTCATCGAGAAACGGAATGGTTCCTGGCTGGAACGTGAGCAGTTGCCAGGGTTCGAGCCGACTGCGACAGCATCGACGCCGACAAGCCCCGGCACCGGGGGCGTCAAAGGCACGCGCAAAAGCAAAAAGGACAAACTGCGCGAAGCCGCCGCGAGGGGCTCTCAGGTTGAGACAGCGAGTACCGCGAGAGGTGCGCACGTTGAGGCAGCGAGTACTGCAAGCCAGGCCGAGCCGGCGAAATCCGTCTGGGACGAGGCTCGCCTGCGGGTGCGCCGACGAGACGCTTGAGCGAAGGTCGCGGTCAGGTTGACACCCGCCCGCGCCCTTTCAGGCAGGCTCCATCCGCCAATCGTGAATCTGCTTGTAGCGAGCAGCCCGGATCCGACGGAACTTGCGGTCCTCGACTTCGTAAAAGCCGAAGCTGATCGTGCGCATCACTTCTCCCGCCTTGAGCGGCCGCTGGAAGTAGCCGTTCTCCCAGTCCTTGTAGACACGAAATTCGGTCGGCAACTCCGCGGCGATAGCGGTCGCGTTGGAAAGGAATGCGACGACCTCCACTTTCTCGTGGATATGCGCTTTGACCGGCGCATAGAAGTCACGGATTCCCGCGGCCCCCTTGATTACGGTTGTGCCCAACTCGAATACCACGTCGTCATGGTAGTAACTGAGAAAACGTGGGTCGTTGGCGTTGAAGAGCGTCACGTACTCCAGATACTCCTCACGCGACAGGCCACCGCAAGCATTCGTGGCTGCAACCGATGTGGATGGGCGTGCGACACCTGCGACGACCCCCGCCGCCAGTGCAACCGTACCGTTCAGAACCCCGCGGCGAGATAGTCCACCTGATTTCATCGACTGACACTCCTTCACATTGCACGAATAGCTTGTCGACACAGAGAGCACTCAAGTCCTGGAAGCAATTCAGGAAGCCCTCAATCGCCGGGCGGCTCGGAACGGGGTCCGCGGGCCGGCCTATGAGCGCTCAAGTCTGCAGGAATCGAAACCTCAGCTGACCGGCGTTGACACGTTCGACTCGCCCTGCGGTCGCGCCGGTAAAGTGGGCTGGGAAAAAGATCGCATCGGTGTCGGCATATTGTTCCAGGAGACGCTGACGCGCGGCGCACGCCTGCGCCGGATCCTCGTCCGCGAAGAACGCTGCATCCGGCCGAACCAACTGGATCGGAGGGTGAAAACAGTCGCCTGAAAAAATCGCAGGATCTCCACCGCACTCAGCGACAACGCAGAGATTGCCTGGAGAGTGCCCGCTGACATCCTCCAGCCATATGCCATCGCCGATCTCACGATGGATTCGCGTGTCGGTATCGACAAGGTCCGCCAGGCCCGCATCCAGGATCGGCGCCACGCTGTCATCGAAGGCTTCACGATGTGTCGCCTCGTGGCGCTGCTTGCTGAAGAACTCGAGATCGGCTCGCCCAAACAAGTAGCGGGCGTTGGGGAACGTCGGCACCCAGCTCCCGTCCGTCAGGCGCGTATTCCACCCTACGTGGTCGAAGTGCAGATGCGTGCACATCACGAGATCGATGTCTTCAGGCTGCAGGCCGGCGCGCGCCAGGTTCTCGAGATAGGGCCAGCTCTGCATGCTGACTGGCGGCAGGCTTCTTTTCTTGTCGTTCCCGCAACACGTGTCGATCAGGATGTTGCGGCCGTCGACTCGCAGCACAAAGCTATGCACGCTGATACGCACGCCCGCTTCACTCGGAGCGTCGGCCAGGTCGGCATCCCAATACCAGGGTTTCAGTCGCGCAAGATCCTGCGCGGTGATGTTCGGCAGGGCAACCGAAAGCGGGATGACCGCATCGGCTTCATAGACGCGGGAAACCCGCAGTCGACCCA
>JBDTUL010000332.1:0-7078 GCA_040007735.1 Gammaproteobacteria bacterium
GTGCCAAGGAGGAGGGCGACGGCCCTGGCTATGTGCAGCTCCCGCGCACGGGCGGTTCGGACCCATGGCGCTCAGCCTCCAGCCCGGAGGCCAACGGTATTCTGGCTGGAACGCCGCCGATTGGATTTCTGGTCTCGCCGATCGCTGCGGATAGTTTTCGCGATAACCGCTTCTGGAATCTCAGTGCGGAGCTCAACTGGGATTTCGGGCCTGCCACACTGACCGTGCTGCCGGCGTACCGCGACGCGAAGCTCAGCGAGCGTAACTACCCGGCTGGCCTGCGCAATACGATCAATGAGGCCACCTCGAAACAGAAGACTCTCGAGGCGCGCCTGTCCAACTCGACGGACGCGGTCAAGTGGGTTGCCGGTCTTTACTACTACGACGAGGATCAGCAAGCAGATCAGGCCATCTTCCAGGGATTCCTGCAGGACCAGGATGGCCACTACGCGCCGCAGACGGAGAGCTACGCAGGTTTCGGCCAGCTGACCTTTCGGGTGACAGAGGGCGTTCGGTTGATCGCTGGCGCGCGTTACACGAAGGAGCATCGGGAGGTGAGTGGCAACCTGTTCACGAACACTCCCAATGGATTGCCGCCCGGCACACCGCTGCCTGCGCTGCTGGTCAACTTCGGTGGCAAGCGAACATTCTCCGACACCACCTGGAAAGCGGGCATCGAGTACGACGTCGCGCCCGAAAGCATGCTGTTCTTCACGGCGAGCACGGGTTTCAAGGCGGGCGGCTTCAATCAGACCGTCGCGCCGCTCGACACCTATGAACCGGAGAAGCTGCGGGCCCTCGAGCTCGGCACTCGCAATCGCTTTTTCGACGGCCGATTGCAGCTGAACGCAGAGCTGTTCGACTGGGACTACAAAGACAACCAGATCGCGCACGTCATCTTCGATCCGCTGGGCAACATCAACCTCGTGACCCAGAATGCAGGCCAAGCGACTATCCGCGGTGCCAATATCGACTTGCAGGCGGCGGTGACGCCGAACGATCGACTGCGCACCTTCGTTGAGTACAACGACGCCTCGTACGACACGTTCAGGTACGACACCGTGTTCAGCATTTTCGGCACGCCGCTGTTCAATCCGGCCTCGACCGGTTGCCCGGTGGGGGCACCGTTTGCCGGCAGCCTGTTCGGAACGCAGCTCATCACCGTGGATTGTTCCGGGTTCGCGCTGCCGCGCGCGCCGAAATGGGCAGCGTCGCTTGGCTATGAGCACGTGTTCCGGTTCTCCGGCGGCGCGAACCTGAGTGCCGCAGTGAACGGCCAATACGCTTCCAGCCGCTACACTGGATTCGAATTCGTACAGTCACAGCGCGCCGACTCCTCAGAGACATACGATGTGGATGTCACATACTCCTCCGCGAGCGGCAAATGGTCGCTTGGTGCATTCGTGCACAACGTGGGAGAGGAGGCGGTGTACACCGGCGGGTCGGTGCAGGGCTTTGCCCCGCCACTCGTTTACGCGACCATCGGCCCACCGCGCACGTTCGGCGTGCGGGCCCGATATAACTTCGACTAGAGAGCGACCCGTCATGCGCAGAAGCTCAGATCATATGCTTACTACCCACGTTGGCAGCTTGCCGCGGCCGCCCGAACTGGTGGCGGCGTACCGCCGCGGCTCGCCAGAATCCGCGGCGCTCGAGCCGCTCCTGCGCCAGTCCGTGAGCGACGTCGTTCGCAAGCAGCAGCAGATCGGCATCGACATCGTGAACGACGGCGAGTTCGGCAAGCCCGTGCAGGATGCCGTCGACTACGGCGCGTGGATGAACTACGTCAGTGCGCGCATGTCGGGCTTCGAAGTGCGCGTTCAGCAGACGGGAATGTTTCCCGGCAAGGATCGCGAGGATTTCAACGAGTTCTATAAGATTCAGGCCATCGAGACCGGCGAGATTCGCCCGGTGGAAGTGATCTGCACCGGTCCCATTACCTATACCGGGCACGCAGCGTTACAGCGCGATATCGGCAACTTTCGGGCGGCCCTGGGAGGCAAGGGCGAGGGGGATGCGTTCGTACCCCTGGTTTCGCCGACCAGTCTCGAATCGCTACAGCCGAACGAGTACTACAAGACCGCCGAGGAGTACGCGTGGGCGCTGGCCGCCGCGATGAAAGAAGAATATGAGGCCGTGGCCAAGGCGGGCTTCATCGTGCAGGTAGACGATCCCGGCATCTGGGTGCTGTGGGATTTCTGGTTCGCGCAGGCGAAGACGTTTGCGGAGTTCCGTCGCTTTGCCGAGGCGCGGGTCGAAATGCTGAACTTCGCGTTGAAGAACATTCCGCAAGAGCAGATTCGATACCACGTGTGCTGGGGAAGCTGGCATGGTCCGCACAGCGCCGATGCCCCTTTGCGTGACATCGTGGACCTGATCCTACGCGTGAAGGTTGGTGCGTATTGCGTGGAGGCGGCCAACGTTCGTCACGAAACGGATTGGAAGGTCTGGCGCGATTGTGGAATTCCCGATGACCGCATCCTGATTCCCGGTGTGGTCAGCCACTCGACCAATCTGCTGGAGACGCCTGAGCTCATTGCCGATCGTCTCGTGCAATATGCATCTATCGTTGGACGCGAGAACGTCATCGCGGGCACCGATTGCGGGCTGGGAGGGCGGGTTCATCCGCAGATTGCGTGGGCGAAGTTGAAAGCCCTGGTCGATGGGGCGGCGCTGGCTACGAAGCAGCTTTGGAAGGCCCGGTGAAAAACGTGGCGACACTGCTCGAATTGCAGGCGGTGATTGCCGAGTACTGGGCCGCTGTTGATCGTGTGCCGGATGTGCGGAGGTCGGCTACGTCCTTTTATATGGATGCGGGCGAGATGGAATTGGGCAGCATGCTGGTGAGCGGGCGCGAGAAGCTCGAAGCGTTTTTTGTTGCGCGTAACGAGCGGGAGATTGCTAACCGGCGCACCACGCGGCACCTCGCAGGTAACTTTCGTATTCAGGATGAGTCGGCGGATCGGGCGACTGTTGTTACGCTGGTGATGGTTTATTCGGGTGTTGGGAACTGGCCGTTGCAGTCGGCGCCACCTTCGGCGGTAGGGGATTTTTCGTTTCGGTGTGTGCGGGATGCGGCTCGCGGGTGGCTGTTCGAGAAGGTGTCGGGAACGAGCGTATTCGTGGGTGAGGGTGCGCCGAGCTTTGCACGCTAAGTGATTGATTAAAAGAAGGGCCCGGCTAACCCACAATTGCTGTAGGCTGAACGTCCGGCCCGATGTCCAACCCGGCCTGTTTCCTCGCTGTCGCCGCTGCGCGTTCTCGTACCTGGGGGCGTTCGTCAACCACCTCTGGAGGTTCGATCGTGTCCCCATCCATTCGCCTCGCCTTTATTGGCAATTCGCTTCCCCGTCGCTGTGGAATCGCCACCTTCACCAGTGACCTGCAACAGGCCGTCGAGGCCTCGCGGGTCAATGTAGAAACGGCCATCGTCGCGATGAACGATCACGGCCAGGCCTACGCCTATCCGCCGGTGGTTCAGGTGCAGATCAAAGACGAGAAGCTGGAAGACTACGTGCGTGCGGCCAACATTCTCAATGCGGGCCGGTTCGACGGCGTGTCCTTGCAGCATGAGTTCGGCATCTTCGGCGGGGAGTCCGGCGCTCATGTGCTGACCCTGCTGACGCGCCTGAACATGCCGATCGTCACGACGCTGCACACGGTGCTGGCGGACCCCAAGCCGATGCAACGGCGCGTGCTGGCCGACATTGCAGAGCTCTCCGCGAAAGTCGTCGTCATGGCCGAAAGAGGCCGGGAGCTGCTGACTTCCGTGTATCGCGTGCCGGCGGACAAGATCGAAGTCATCCCGCATGGAATTCCCGACACGCCCTACACCGACCCGGAAGTGGCGAAACGGAAGCTCGGATTCTCAGGAAAAGGCGTCATCCTGACGTTCGGGTTGCTCTCCCAGAACAAAGGCATCGAAGTGATGATCGATGCGATGCCTGCGATCCTGAGGAGCCGGCCGGATGCAGTCTATGTGGTGCTGGGCGCCACCCATCCGAACCTGGTGCGCAATGAGGGCGAAGCGTATCGCGAGAGTCTCCTCGCACGTACTCGGGCGCTGGGCGTTCAGGATAACGTTCTGTTCCTGGATCGCTTCGTCGATCAGCCGACGCTGCTCGACTTCATCTCAATGTGCGATGTCTACGTCACACCCTATCTGAACGAAGCGCAGATGACGTCCGGTACGCTGGCCTACAGTTTCGGTCTGGGCAAGGCCGTAGTGTCGACTCCTTACGTGCATGCGCGGGAGCTGCTGGCGGACGGGCGTGGCGTGCTCGTGCCCTTCGACGACGTAATGACCATCGGAGCCGAAATAGCGGGATTGCTCACGAACCCGGCGCGACGCGATGCCATGCGCGAACGAGCCTATGCGAGCAGCCGTTCCATGACGTGGGAGCGGACCGCCGCGAACTATCTCACGCTGTTCGAAAACGTTCGGCACGGCGGACGGGCGAAGCTCAGGCCGACACACGCCGAAAGCCTGCCGTCTTTCGCCGGCCCGCTGCCACCCCGGATGCAGCTCGATCATCTCCAGCTGATGTCCGACGATACTGGCCTGTTTCAGCACGCGATCCATTGCGTGCCGGATCGCCTGCACGGTTACTGCGTCGATGACAACGCACGCGCCTTGCTGGTGGCGAGCGCACTCAATGCGCCCGGCGAGCAACTGATGTCCGAAGCGCTCACTGGGCGCTTCGCCGCCTTCGTCCAGCATGCCTGGAATGCCGATCGCAAGCGGTTTCGCAACTTCATGAGCTTCGAGCGGCGCTGGCTGGAGGAGATCGGCTCCGAAGACAGTCACGGACGGACGCTCTGGTCTCTCGGGGAATGCGCGCGCAACGATGTGAGCCCTTCCCGTCGCAAGTGGGCGGCCGCATTGTTCCTCGAAGCACTGCCTGCCGCTGAAGCCTTCACCTCACCTCGCGCATGGGCCTTCACCCTTCTGGGGCTGGATGCGTATTGCGACACGGCCTGCGTTGATTCCCGCGCAAAGGAGCTGCGACATCGCTTTGCGGAACGGCTCATGTCGATCCTGTCATCCGTCGAAACGCCGGACTGGGTGTGGTTCGAGAAAGGGCTTTCCTACGAGAACGCGAGATTGCCGCAGGCATTGATCGTTACAGGGGTCGCTACCAGCGTGCCTTCCTATCTCGCCGCCGGCCTGAGAACCTTGCGCTGGCTCATGACGGTGCAGACCACCGAGGCCGGCCTGTTCCGCCCGGTAGGCTCGGAAGGTTTCGGTGAGGAGTTGAGCGCTCCCCAGGCGTTCGATCAACAACCGCTGGAGGCAACCGCAACCATCTCGGCTTGTCACGCGGCCTGGCGCGCGCAAGGCGAGCGGCGCTGGAAGGCCGATGCGTTGCAGGCGTTTGCCTGGTTTCTCGGCAGTAACGATCTGTCCGAGCCGCTCGTCGACATTGAAACCGGTAGCTGTCGCGATGGGCTGCATCCCGATCGCGTCAACGAGAACCAGGGCGGCGAGTCGGTCGTCTCCTACCTGCTGGCGCTCGCGGAAATTCGCCAGCTTCACCGCGTCGACACCATTCGATTGCAGACGCCTTCTCCTCGGGCCCCGCGCATCGGTGCTCCGACCGTGCCCGCCAGACACTAAAGAGTCAGCCTTGTCACATACGAAGTTTCTGAATCGGCAGGCCCTCTATCTCAGACCGGACCCCGCCCGGGTGGTCGTGCGTCCATTCAAGCCGGCCACGGAGCCGCGCGACCTGAATGCCACCGACAAATCGCGCGCGAACCATATCGTCGACCGGATTCTCGCGCTCGACCCGGAGGCGGTGACCGCGCAGCTCGCAGACGTGCTCGAAAACTTCCAGGGCCGGCACCGCAACCTGCTGGACAGCTTCGAGGCGCGCGCCGATGAGATGGAAGAGGCGTTCGCGGACCACGTCACGTTCAGCAAGGAGCAGCGCCGCCTGGTAGGGGCCTATTTCCTGCACGAGTATTCTTTCGAGGCCGCGGCACTTTTCAATCCGAGCATCGTGAAGCATCCGGACCAGACTGGTGCACCCGAGGGTGGCGTGCGCTTCGTGTTGAGCCTGCGCGCCGTGGGGGAGGGGCACGTCTCGTCTCTCACGTTCCGATCGGGCTCGATCGCGGCGGATGGCGGCGTCGCCATCGACCCTTCCGCGCGCCTGGCGGCCGTGCCGAAAGTGGTTAGCCGCACGGAAGTGGCGCTGGGTGATATCGTCGAGTTGATCTTCCGGCCCGAGCAACACATCAGTGAGCGAGTCATCTTCCCGGTAACGGCGTCGCAGTCGAACGGCATCGAGGACGCGCGCTTCGTAGAATTCGCAGATGAGCGGAAAACCTACTATGCGACGTACACCGCCTACAGCGGCAGGGCCATCCGCTCCGAGTTGATCGAAACCCGCGACTTCCTGTCGTTCCGCATGACGCCGCTTGCGGGAACCGCCGCCAGCAACAAAGGCATGGCCCTGTTCCCGCGCAAGCTGAACGGCCAGTACGCCATGATCGCCCGCCAGGACAACGAGAACCTGTATCTCATCTACTCGGACGACCTGCATACGTGGAACGGTGGCCAGCCGATCTTGAAGCCGCAATTTCCCTGGGAGTTCGTGCAGATCGGCAACTGCGGATCGCCCATCGAGCTCGATGAGGGCTGGTTGCTGCTGACCCATGGCGTCGGCCCGGTGCGCAAGTATTCGATCGGCGCGGTGCTGCTCGACAAGGCGGACCCTTCCAGAGTTCTGGCACGGTCACGCGAGCCTCTGGTACGGCCCGAGCCCTCCGAGAGGGAAGGGTATGTCCCGAATGTGGTGTATACCTGCGGCGCCATGCGGCATGGCGACCAGATCATCCTGCCCTACGCGCTGTCGGATACCTTTTCGAACTTTGCGACGATCCGCATCGCTGCGCTGATGGACATCCTGCACAGCTGAGCCGGCCGCGGCGGGCGTCTGGAGTGTTAGACGCCCTGAATCCGGTGCAGCACCCGCTGTTCCTCGCCATTCGGATCATTCACTACGCGGCAGTCCGTATCGAAGATCATGGTGGCGCGCGCCTTGGTGTCGTACGCGGCCCAGTTCGGCAGCCC
>JBDTUL010000333.1:0-7077 GCA_040007735.1 Gammaproteobacteria bacterium
CAGCGCCTCGAACCGCGTACGTCAGATCGACTCATATCGTTCCCCTGATCAAAGATGGGTTAGTTTCCGAACAGCACGCGTTCGCAGCGTGGCGCCAGTGTACCGAGAGCCGCCGTGGGCCGTCACGCCTTGGCACACTCAGCCGCACTACAAGAAGGGGGATTCGATATGAGAGACCTGGGTCGTCCGAGGCAGCTTGCTTGCGCGTTTCTGGTGGCACTCTGTGGCGCGAGCGCGCAGGTGCACGCGGAAACCGTGCTGATTACCGGCGCCAATCAGGGCATCGGGCTCGAATTCGCCCGAGAGTACGCCGCCAAAGGATGGACCGTGATCGCCACCCACCGGCGCGGAACCACGCCTGAAGAGCTCGCGAAGCTCGAGAAGCAGTACCCCAAACTGCACGCGGAGCGCATGGACGTGACCGACCGTGCGCAGATTCGAGCGCTGGCCGCCAAGATGAAAGGGCAGCCGATCGACATTCTGCTGAACAATGCCGGGCTCATTCGCATGGCGCCGCTCACCGATGCGAAAGGGAACGCCGGGCAGATGTTCGGCACGCTCGATTACGAACAGCTCGATCAGTTCGTTCACACGAACGTGGCGGGGCCGCTGATGATTGCCGAGGCGTTCATCGATAACGTGAAAGCCAGCAAGCAGAAGAAGATTATTGCAATCAGCTCCGCCGCCGGCATGGTGTCGGTGCTGCCCAGCTCGCCGAGCGGCGGGAGCGGCGCGGACCACTACTGGTATCGCATCACCAAGGCGGCTTTGAACAGTGCCATGCGATTGCTCACTGTGCAGTTCAAGAATGACGGGATAGTCGTTGCCATGTTTCACCCGGGCGGGGTGCAGGTGGAGAGCTTTGGCGACCTCAAGCTGCCTGGGTTCGTGCCGCCTTCTGAAGCGGTCGGCAAGATGATCAAGACCATTGATGGGTTGACGATGAAGGACAGCGGACGGTTTCTGCAGAATGATGGGAAGGATCAGCCGTGGTAGTTCAATTCGCTTTCCATGAACGGCGTCGTCCGTGCGCGCGGCGGTTCGATCGCTCGGGGGGTTTCCGGGAACGGCCGTAAGACCGGTCCCCTAGGCGACGCACAACGAAGACCCAAGTAGTGAGACGCCAAGGGTATTGCTGCAATCCGACGCGGGGCCTTGTCAAAAAGCATCCATGCTTTTTGACATCCCGTGCACCCCCCAAGCGATCGAACCCCCGCGGAATTGCAGCGGGGAGCTCATGGAAAGCTCACCGATTTCAGTGCGTCATCGCATAGATGACGTAGTTGATTCCAAATCTGTAGGCCAGCGCCGTCATGGGCTCCGGATACACCGGGTCGTCGGCGTGCTCCCACGCATCGCCCATGTCGCTGTTGAAGTTGATCACGACCATCAGCCGCTGCTGGTCATCGTAAATGCCACGCCAGTGACCCGGCGTAGCCTGCATGTGAATCTCGACGCGGCCGTCGCCGGTTTCATAGAGCATGCGGCGGCCGGGCAGCTGGGTGCGCTCATCCAGGTCATACAGCACGTGAAGGATCTCCGCGTTCTGCGGAATCTCCACGCTGCGCCGATCCGGAAACACGCGCCGCATGGCCTCGGCGAACACTTCCCACTCAGAGGGCCCGTGGAAATCGTCCGCCACCAGAAACCCACCGCGCAACAGATACTCCCTGAGCCTGGCAGCTTCAGCATCTGAAATCGACCACCGCCCCACCTGCTGAGCAAACATCCACGGATAGTTGAAAATCGCATCGTCCGTGAGCCGCAGGTGCCGGCTGTCGTCCGCAATGTTGATGCGAGTGAGGCGTCGCACGCCCTGCCGGAAGTGATACTCAGCCTCGGGGTAATCGATCGCCCACCACGGCCGGCCAAACACCCCCGCGCCGAACCCACCGTAAGCGCCGCCGGCCGTATAGATCATCCGCGCGATGTGCAGCTCGGCTTCGGGTTCCGCGCTCTGCGAGCCGCTCCGGCCCTCGTCCTGTGCCAGGCACAGGACACTCCCAGCCAGCGCGATCGCGGCGACCACCTGTAGGCCGCGGCGACAGGTGCGCGCGCTGGTGAAATTCCCTAATGTCACCCCGCCACTATAGAAAATCGTACGCCGACAGACCACGATCCTACGCAGCTGACGGATTTGTGACCCCGATGGACCAAGCTTGCGCACGAAAGCTCCGAACGGCACTGGGTGTCGCTCTGATCGCGTGTCCGCTGCTCGTGCTCGGTGCGGATTCGCCCCAGGGCGCTTTCTTTGTGCGCGAGCTGTCCAACGAATTCACCTTCGCGCGTCTCGTCTACGCCGAGAACCCTGAATTCGCGCGGGGCTGGGGCTACGGCGGCTACCGCTGGCTCACGGACGCGCCCGAAGCCGAAACGCACCTCCTGCAGGGCATTCACCGCCTCACGCGCATCAACTCCGCGAGCGAAGGCACAGCGGTGAAGCTCGAGGACGACGCCCTCTTCGACCTTCCCTTTCTTTACGCAGTGGAAGTCGGCGGCTGGGACCTGAGCGAAACCGAAGCCACGCGCCTGCGCGAGTATCTCGACCGCGGCGGCTTCCTGGTCGTGGACGACTTTCACGGCACCCTCGAATGGGAGGGCTTCATGCAATCCATGCGGCGCGTGTACCCCGACCACCCGGTGGTCGAGATTCCCGATTCCGACGAAGTGTTCCATGTGCTCTACGACCTCATCGAGCGCCCGCAGATTCCGAGCATCTATGGCGCCATGACCGGACGCACGTGGGAGAAAGACGGCTACACCCCTCACTGGCGAGGTATCTATGACGACACGGGACGACTGGTGGTGGTCATCAACTTCAACATGGACCTCGGCGATGCCTGGGAACACGCCGACAATCCGGCGTACCCGCAGCCGCTCACCGCCATCGCCTACCGGTTCGCCATCAACTACCTCCTCTACTCGATGACGCATTGAAGTCACGCGGGTGTTCCCGCTCTTCTTCAAGTATTCACCCTGGGCCTATCGCGCCGGTGAAATCGCATTCGCCAGCAGCTGGCCGTTGTGGTTGCTCGCGGCACTCATCGTTGCGGGCTGTGCGCTCATCACCTGGAGTCTTTCAAGGCAGCGCCATCTCACGGCGTGGCGCAGGGTTGTGCTCGGCTCGCTGCAGACCGCTCTGCTTGCCGTGCTGCTGGTGATGCTGTGGCGACCGGTGTTGCTCGTCGAACGAGTACGCGACCGCGAGAATGTGGTTGCTGTCGTGATGGATGCGTCCGCGAGCATGGCGCACGGTGACCAGGAACGCTCTCGTTTGCAGGAATCCGTGAGCGCCCTGCAGGCCGGACCGCTGGAGGCTTTCCGGAAATCATTCGGCGTACGGCTCTTCAGTTTCGCAGGCGAGGTGGAATCGCTGAAGCAGCTCCGTGAGGTGCCGGCGCCGGGACCGCAAACTCACATCGGCGATGCGGTCTACTCGGTGATGCAGACGGGTGCGACCACACCTCTATCCGGCATCGTGCTGATCACAGACGGTGCAGAGAACGGCGGCACACTGAGCGAAGAGCGATTGACCGAGCTGGCATCGTTTGGCGTTCCGGTGCACACCGTTGGCGTTGGCCCGGAGAAAAACACAAACGACCTGGAGTTGGACAGCGTGACGCTCGCTGACGAGGCCTCACCGGGTGAAGTGCTCAACGCCGAAGTGAGCATCCGGCACGACTCGAAAGGCAAGACGCGCCTGCGCGTCTACGATGGCGAGAAGCTGCTCGCGGCAAGCGAGGTGCCGCTTTCCGCCGACGCGGGAATCACGACGCATTCGATCGAGCTGCCGGCGGGCGAACCCGGCGTGCGCGATTTGCGTTTCACTCTCGACCCGCTGCCGGGCGAGCGCAACACCATCAACAACACGCGCACGCATGTCATCGACGTGACGCCGAGGCGGCGGAACATTCTGTACGTCGAGGGCGAGCCCCGTTGGGAATACAAGTTCATCCGGCGCGCGGTGGAAACGGATTCATCTCTGAGGCTTGCAAGCCTGGTGCGGGCCACTCCCAATCGTTACTACCGGCAGGGTGTCGATTCGCCGGACGAGCTGGCGAAAGGCTTTCCGCTAACCGTAGAGGAGTTGTTCGCATTCGATGCCGTGATCATTGGCAGCTTCGAGGCGCCGGCCCTCAACGCCGGGCAACACGAGATGCTGAAGAACTTCGTAGATCGTCGCGGGGGCGGGCTTCTGATGCTGGCGGGGCGCGATGGGTTGTCCGATGGCGGATGGGGCGGCGTTCCCGTGGCACAGACACTGCCTGCCCGGTTGCCTGAAGGCAGCGCGAAAACCTTTGGACAAGCCGCTGTGAGAGCCAGGCTCACACCCTACGGAGCGGAATCGGCCGTCACGCGTTTCGATGACGACGCGCGAAAGAACGTAACGGCGTGGAACGGATTGCCGCCCCTTGCAGATTTTCAGCCGCTGGGACGGTTGAAACCCGGCGCCATTGTGTTGCTCGAAGCCGTGCCCGAAGGTGCGCCCAATGCGAATCGCAGCCAGCCGTTACTGGCCTGGCAGCACTACGGCCGCGGCACCACCTACATGTTTGGCACCGCCAGCAGCTGGCGATGGAAGATGCGCCTGCCCCATGAGGATCAGCGCCATCACACCTTCTGGCGGCAATTCCTTCACGAGCTGGCGTCAGGCGCACCGCCACGAGTGTCGTTGACCAGCGCCAGCAAGGTGTATGACGACGAGCGTCGCGTGGCTGTGAGCACGGAGCTTCACAACGAACGGTTTGAACCCATCAACGATGCCGCCGTCGAACTGACACTCACGTCGGATCAGGGAGTCACGTCGACCGTGCAGATGATGCCGTCGGGACAGGCAGATGGGCGATACACCGCCGTGATGGATGCAGAGGCGGCGGGGTTGTATCGGCTTGCCATGACTGCGAGGTCGAGGCCATCTGACACCGCCGGACGGAAGACTGCGGCGTCAGGCGTGCTCTCTCGGCAGAGCCGAGTCGACTCGTCGAATTCTTCCGGGCCGAAGTCGCCGAGCGATGTCGCAGGCCCGCCGGACCAGAAGCTGATCGCCTCGCTGCAGACCCATTTCCGCCGCAACGACGGGGTGGTTGAGCATTTCGGCACTCAGCAGAATCGCCCTCTGCTCGAGCGGCTGGCCGCCTCGACAGGCGGGCGCTACTGGCGGCTGGACCAACTCGATGAGCTGCCGGAGGCGATGCGTTACTCCAAAGCAGGTATCGTCGAGCGGCAGACGCTGGATCTCTGGAACCTGCCTGCTGTGTTTCTCCTGCTGCTGGCGCTGAAAGCCGGCGAGTGGCTGCTCAGACTGAGGTGGAAGACCTTGTGAGCCCGTTGCGCGCCCTACTGCTCACCTTGACGCTGGTAGCGCCCTGCGCGCTTCAGGCGGCGGGTGCGCGCACTCCCAGCGACCCGCTAACGGCGTTGGGCGAGCGCACTCCCAGCCGCCCGGCGCCTGAGGGCTCTGTATTCCTGGCGGCGCCAGAGCCCTCAATCGCCGGGCGGCTGAGTGATCCCACAAAGGGACCCGCGCTACGCGTCTTAATAGTAAGCGGCCTGGGCGGCGAACCCACCTACGCCCTCCGCTTCGAACAACAAGCCGACGCACTATCTCAAGCCGCCACCCGCGCCGGCGCAACCCAAGACAACATCACAACCCTGACCGGCGGCCACGCCCGCCGCGACACACTCACGCACGAACTCACCGAGCTAGCCCGCAAAACACAACCCAACGACCAAGTCGTCATCGTGCTGATCGGTCACGGCGCCTACGACGGCACCGAATACCGCCTCAACCTCCCAGGCCCCGACATCACCGGCCACGAAATCGGCGCGTTGCTCGACAAGCTCCCCGCAACCCGACAACTCATCGTGAACGCCACGAGTGCGAGCGGCGCCGTCGCCGACCTCTGGAAGCGCCCGAACCGCATCGTCATCACCGCCACTCGCAGTGGCAGCGAGCGAAACGCAACGCGCTTTGCTCAGTTCTGGGTAGAAGCACTGTCGTCATCCGAAGCCGATCGCGACAAGAACGAATCGGTCACCGTGACCGAGGCGTACGAGTTCGCCTCCCGCAAGGTGGCCGACACTTTCAAAGCCGACGCAGCGCTCGCGACCGAGCACTCGCGCATCGAAGGCGGTAGCGCGAACAGCTTCGTAGTGGCGCGCCTGGGCACTGCCGCCGCACTACCTGACGATGCAGCGCTCACGTCGTTGCTCGCGGAGCAAGCTGACATCGAGCAACAACTTGAAGCAATCAAAGTGCGCAAAGCTTCCCTGGACAAGGAGCAGTACTACACCGAGCTGGAAAAAGTGCTCATCACCCTGGCACAACTGGACCGCCGCATCGATGACCGCAAATCCACGCTTCTGGGCACCACAACACGAGACGCCAATGCGACCCAGAAGCGTTAGATTGCTCACGATGGGCGTGCTCGCACTGCTCGCAACAGCAACGGTCACGCGTGCGCAAGATTTCGACTACGACCCCCAACGTCCGGCCGAGCTCCGCCCCTGCGACACACACCTCACGCACGGTCGCGCCACAGAAGCTCGAACTTGCTACCAACGCCTTCTAACCAAATCAAAAGACCCGGCAACCAAAGCAGAAGCCGCCTGGGCAACCGGCAACGTCCGCCAAGCAAACGACCTCTTTCGCCAAGCCACAGGCTCTAACGACAAAGCCGTGCGACCCAGGGTGCGCTGGGCGCGCCTCTACCTCGCCACTCACCAATACACCGACGCAGCCGCGCTATTCCAGGAAGCGCTGGCCATCAACGAAAACGACGGCCAAGCCAAACTCGGCTTGGCCAACCTCCTCTCAGAACGCTTCGAAGGCGAAGCCCGCAAACTCGTCACTGAGCTTCTCGAAAACGACGATAAACGCACCCCGCCCAACCGCCTGCTCGAAGCACACCTGCTCAGCGCCAGAATGGATCTCGACGAAGCCCGCTACGACTCCGCCGAACACTCGCTGAACACTGCCATCGAAATAGCCGGCCAGCAAACCCAACCCCCACTGGAAGCCTACGAACTGCTCGCCGCCCTCGACCTGCTGAAAGGCGCCACAACCGCAAGCCCGTG
>JBDTUL010000334.1:0-7064 GCA_040007735.1 Gammaproteobacteria bacterium
CGTTCAGGTACATGGCGCAGGCCAGGCACACGGGCAAGATCGTTCTGACGATCGATAACCCGCGCGTGGCGGCGCGGACCGTACGACAGGATGGAACGTATCTGGTGACCGGCGGGCTCGGTGCGCTCGGTCTCGAGGTGGCCAAATCGCTGGCGAGTCGCGGTGCCCGACACATTGCCTTGCTGGGGCGGAGTGCGCCGAATTCCAGGGTGACGGAAGTAGTTGAAGGCCTGCAGCAAGACGGAGCAGAGGTGCGCGTGCTGAGCGCGGACGTTTCCGACGCTGCGTCGCTTGCCGCCGCGCTGTCGGAGATTCGCGCGGCCCTGCCGCCCTTGGTCGGTGTATTGCACGCGGCAGGTGTCATCGATGACGGCGTCATCCATCAGCAGAGCTGGCGGCGATTTGAACGTGTGCTTGCGCCCAAGGTTGCGGGTGCCTGGAATTTGCACGCGGCCACACAGAGCGATCCGCTCGATCTGTTCGTACTATTCTCTGCGGCCTCCGGAGTTCTTGGCAGCCCGGGGCAGGGGAGCTATGCAGCTGGCAATGTGTTCCTCGATACGCTAGCTCATTTCCGTCGTCGACAAGGGCAGCCGGCAACCAGCATCGATTGGGGCGCGTGGAAAGGCTCCGGTATGACGGAGTCTGCCGATGCAGTTCGGTCTCTGTCGGCCCGTGGACTGCAGTTGATGTCGGCCGCTCAGGGTGTCGATGCGCTCTGGCGAACGCTTGCGGAGAATCCGGTACAGCGCGTCGTGCTTCCGATCGACTGGCGTCGATTCCGAGAGCGTTCCGGGAACGGCGGTGCGCCACTACTTGCGGAGTGTTTCGCGGCGATGGCCGCGCCGGCAGGCGCAGCGAACCTGTCGGGTAACACGACGACAGCCGACTTCGCCGCGCGCGTGTCTGAAGCGGCGCCCCAAGCTCGTAGCCGCATCGTCATGGACCTCGTCCTCACGCACATCCGCAAAGCTATCGGGCTCGCCTCTGATCAGCCGATCGATGAGCGGCAGCCGCTGCAGGAACTCGGTCTTGATTCCCTTATGGCGGTGGACCTGCGGAACTCACTTGCCGCCGCAACCGGGCGACAACTGCCGGCGACGTTTGCGTTCGACTATCCAATGCCGGAATCGATAGCACGGCATTTGCTGTCGTTGTTGCAGCCTCGCGCAGAACCCGTAACGCCCCTGCCTGTTCGTCCACCGAAAGCCGCAGCTCCAGTGGTGGATGCTGACATTGCCGCGCTTTCGGACGATGAAGCCGCGGACCTGCTGCTTCAGGAACTGGCCGAGATCGCAAAACGATGAGCGCTCCAGAGAACGTCACCGCGACCGACGTTTCCGGCGAGGCGCTTTCGCCAGTCAAGCGCGCGCTGATCGAGGTCCGCGAGTTGCGCAAGCGCGTGGCGATGTATGAAGCCGAGCGCAGTGAGCCTGTTGCTATTGTCGGCATGGGTTGCCGGCTGCCTGGCGGCATTGTCGACGCAGACGGATTGTGGAAGTTGTTGAGCCGCGGCGAACACGCAGTGAGCGACGTTCCTGCCAGTCGCTGGGACGTGAACAGCCTGTTCGATGCGAATCCGGACGCGGCCGGCAAGATGTACACGCGCTCTGGCGCGTTCATGCACGACGTGGATCGCTTCGACCCGTACTTCTTCGGCATCCCGCCGCGCGAGGCGGCAAGCATGGATCCGCAGCAGCGTCTGTTGCTTGAGGTCGCCTGGGAAACTCTCGAGAACGCTGGGCTCGATCCGACGCGGCTGGCGGAGACCGCCAGCGGAGTGTTCTTGGGCATTGGCTCCAATGATTATGCGTTGCTTCAGACGCGCGCCTCGTCGCTGGAGGACATCGACGCCTATCTGGCATCCGGCTCTGCGCACAGTGTGGCGGCGGGGCGGCTGTCGTATTTCCTGGGATTCCAGGGCCCTTGCATTGCCATTGATACGGCGTGCTCATCGTCGCTGGTTGCCATTCACCAGGCCTGCATGAGCCTGCGTCAGCGGGAGTGCCGCCTCGCGCTTGCCGGCGGCTCGAATCTGATCCTCGTGCCGGATCTCAGTGTGAATTTCTGCCGCGCGCGCATGCTGTCGCCGGGTGACAAATGCCGCACGTTCGATGCGGCCGCTGACGGCTATGTTCGCGGCGAAGGGGTCGTGCTGATTGCCCTGAAGCGTCTGGCAGATGCGCAGGCCGATGGAGACCGAATCCTCGCTGTCATCCGTGGCAGCGCTGTGAATCAAGATGGCCGTAGCACCGGGCTCACCGTGCCGAACGGGCCCGCGCAGACCGCTGTGATTCAGCGCGCCGTTGCGAATGCAGGCCTCGATGCTCTCGACGTCCGCTATGTGGAGGCGCACGGCACTGGCACACCGCTCGGCGATCCTATCGAGGTGCAGGCGTTGGCCGCAGCGCTCGGTGAGAGCCGCAGCGCCGGAGAGCCGCTGCTCATCGGGTCCATCAAGACGAATCTGGGTCACCTGGAAGCGACGGCGGGTGTTGCCGGGCTGATGAAAGTGGTGCTATCCATGCAGCACGGCGCACTTCCAGCGCATTTGCACTCGAGCACGCCCAACCCACACATCGATTGGGCACGGTTGCCGGTGGCTGTGACGACTACGCAGCGACCGTGGCCTGCAGGCCGAAAGATCGCGGGCGTCAGTTCATTCGGATTCAGTGGCACGAATGCGCATGTCATCCTGGAAGAGGCGCCGGTCGCGCCCTCGGATGCGACCCTCGCGCCGGCGCGACCGCTGTCTGTCCTGCCGCTTTCCGCCAGAGACGATCGTGCGCTGAAAGCCTTGGCGGCGCTGTACGAGGAATATCTGAGCTCCAACCCCGGCGTCTCCTTTGCTGCGGTTTGCGATACTGCGTCTGCAGGTCGCGCGCATTTCAATCATCGTCTTTCGATACTCGCATCGGACACCGTTGAGGCTCGAGCCGAACTGGCGCGGTTTGCGCGCGGCGAATCATCGCAACGACTTCAGACAGGGCACGTAACCTCGAAGCCTCAGATCGGTTTCTCGTTTACCGGGGGCCAGTCTCCGGAGCAAGCGGAGGCGTACGCGGCGGAAGTTGCGGTGGCAGCGCTATGGAAGTCCTGGGGCGTAGAGCCTGAGGTGATTCTCGGCGGTGGAACCGGTGAGTACGCCGCCACCGGCGCCGAAGCGGAATTGGTCATAGAGATGACGCCGCACGGATTGGTCGAGAAGGTGGCGGAACTGTATGTGCGCGGTGTGCGGCTGAACTGGCTGCAATTCTGCGCGCCCTATCGCAGCCAGAAATTGGCTCTGCCCACGTACCCGTTCCAGCGGCAGCGGTACTGGTTCAACGACACTCGCAGCACCCCACCGCAGGTTGAATCTCCATGGGAGCGTGCTCTTTCGGCAGGCCGGCGTCATGCGGAGTTTGCCCCGGTCGATTTGAATCTGGACTCTTTCCCTGCGAAATGGGCGGCGCTCGAGAAGCTTTCGGTCGCGTATATGTTGAGCACGTTGCGGGATTTCGGTTTGTTCGCTCGTGCTGGTGAAACGCGCTCGGCTGCCGACGTAGTGGCGCATGCGGCACTTCAACCTGTCTACGTGAAGCTGATGGCGAGATGGCTTGCCCGTCTGGTCTCCTCGGGAGTGCTCGAATCACTGGCCGGGGGTTACGTCGCTGTCGCACCCCTTCCGGAACCGGCGCTGGACGCCGCGCGCTCCGAGGCACGCGAAGCGTTTCGCGACTACCCGGCGATGTTCGACTATGTGGATCTCTGCGGTTCCAGGCTGGCAGATGTGCTCACGGGCCGCGAGAGCGCCCTCGAGACGCTGTTCCCGTCGGGCTCCTCGCACATCGCCGACGGGCTCTATCAGACTTCGGTCGTTGCGCGCTACTTCAATGAGGTGGTGCGCGCGGTGGTTCAAGCCGTTGCCATCGGAGCGCAGTCGCTCTCTGTTCTCGAGATCGGCGCAGGGACCGGCGGCACCACCGCTTTGTTGCTGCCTTCGTTGTCTGCCGGGCGCACGCGCTACGTATTTACGGATCTGGGCAAGTCGTTTCTCGTTCAGGCGAGCCGTAAGTTCGCTGCGTATCCGTTCGTCGACTATGCGCTGCTCGACATCGAACGGCCGCCGGCCTCTCAAGGGTTTGCCGAACGCGCGTTCAATGTTGTCGTGGCAGCGAACGTGCTGCACGCCACGGGTGACCTGAGTGCAACGCTACGGCACGCTGGCGCGCTGCTGAAATCGGGCGGTGTGCTCGTCATGCTGGAGACGACCGAGCACCCCGTTTGGCTCGATATCAGCACGGGTCTCATCGAAGGATGGCAGAAATTCGCGGATCCCTTGCGCGACAGTCATCCCTTGCTTGATTCGGCACAGTGGTCGGCATTGTTGGCGGAGTGCGGGTTCGATGCCGTGGATGCGTTCCCTGCGGCCGACGCTCCCACAGCGTTGCTGGGTCAGCGCGTCATCATTGCGAGGGTTCCGCATACGGCGACCGCGGGCTCCCCCTCGACCTCGCGGCTCGTCGATGCGCAGTCTTCGATCAATGCACGAGCCGATGTTGGCGAAGAAGCGCCGTTGCGCGCCACGCTCGATGCGGCTGCGCCAGGCGTCCGAAAGGAAATGCTCGTCTCGCTCGTCAGTGCTGAAGTCGCCGCCGTGCTCGGCCTGGACTCCGCGCATCAGCCGGGTCCCGAGCAGCGACTCATGGATTTCGGAGTCGACTCCCTGATGGCGGTTGACCTGCGCAATCGGCTGGCGAAGCGCATAGCACTCACACGCAAGCTCACGGCAACACTGATCTTCGACTACCCGACCGTGTCTGCCATTGCCGGCCACCTCGCTGACGAGATGCTTGGTCAGGCGCCTTCGCCGCGCGCCGAGGCGACGCCGATTCGTCGGATTGAACCCTCCGTCGCGGCCTCCGCGATCGAGCAGATGGATGAAGACGCGGCAGAGGCGCTTCTGCTCGAGAAATTGCAGAGCCTATGAGCCAGCCGACCGACAACTCCACGCAGCTCTCGCCGGTCAAGCGCGCGCTCCTGGCTCTTGAGGAGATGCAGAAGCGTCTCACCGCCAGCGAGCAGCGGCTACGTGAGCCGGTGGCAATCATCGGCATCGGTTGCCGTTTCCCGGGAGGTGCCAGCGATCCGGATAAGTGCTGGGACCTGCTTCGCGCGGGGCGCGACGCCGTGGCGGAAGTGCCGCGTGATCGCTGGGATGTCGAGGCCTACTACGATCCAGACCCGGACGCGCCTGGCAAAATGTCCACACGCTGGGGCGGATTTCTGGACCGGGTGGACACGTTCGATCCGGAGCTGTTCGGTATCTCACCGCGTGAAGCCGTCACGATGGACCCTCAGCAGCGCCTGCTGCTCGAAGTGACATGGGAAGCGCTCGAGCGAGCAGGTCAGAGCCCGGAGCGGCTCAACGGCACGCGCACGGGAGTATTCGTCGGCATTGCTACCGGCGACTACGCAGAGATTCTTGCGCAGAACGTCGATCCTTCGCGCATCGACGCCTATTTCGCGTCGGGCGTTGCGCATAGCATTGCGTCGGGCAGGCTCTCGTACTGTCTCGGCTTGCAGGGGCCGAGCGTATCTATCGACACCGCCTGTTCATCGTCGCTGGTCGCAGTTCATCAGGCCTGCACCAGTCTGCGGACGCGCGAGTCGGACATGGCGATTGCCGCGGGCGTCAACGTCGTGCTGCGTCCCGAGCATGGCATCACGTTCTCCAAGTCGCGAATGATGGCAGCCGACGGCCGATGCAAGGCTTTCGACGCGCGGGCGGATGGTTTCGTGCGTGCCGAGGGTTGCGGCGTCGTCCTGCTGAAGAGACTTGCCGACGCCCAACGCGATGGCGACCCGATCCTGGCGGTCATTCGCGGCACGGCGGTCAATCAGGATGGGGCCTCCAGCGGTTTGACCGCGCCGAACGGCGCGTCACAGGAAGCGTTGATTCGCGCAGCGCTCGGCAATGCAGATCTCGAACCGGACGACGTTTCCTACATCGAGGCGCACGGCACTGGCACGTCCCTCGGCGACCCGATCGAGGTCCGAGCGCTCGGTGGCGTCTTTGGTCGGCGCTCGGCGAAGACGCCGTTGAGCATAGGTTCGGCCAAGACGAATTTCGGTCACCTGGAGTCCGCTGCGGGGATCACCGGGCTGATCAAAACGGTGCTGTGTCTCGTGCATGGCGAGATTCCACCGAGCCTGCACTTCGAGACGCCGAATCCGCATATCGCGTGGGAAGAGTTGCCCATCGCGGTGGCAGCCCGGTTGCAACCGTTCCCGATGAGGCGCGGTCGCCGGATCGCTGGCGTCAGTTCGTTCGGTTTCAGCGGCACGAACGCCCATATCGTTATAGAGGATGGTCCGCAGGCGCCGGCGCCGACGGAGTCCACTGAGATACCTGCGCGTCCCCTGCAACTGCTGGCGCTATCCGCGAAGAGCGACGTGGCGTTGGTTGAGTTGGCTCGCAGCTACCGTCAGCACCTGGAGAGAACCAACGGGTCTCAGTCACTCGGGGACATCTGCCACAGCGCCACGACAGGCCGTTCTCACTTCGCGCACCGTCTGGCATTGGTGGTGAAGAGTCGCGACGAACTCATCCAATCCTTTTTTGCCATTGAGCGCGGCGAAGACGCGGGCCTGCAGGGGCAGGTTAGCGGAGCAGCCAGGCCGAAGATTGCTTTTTTGTTCACTGGCCAGGGGTCGCAGTACCCCGGAATGGCGCGCGAGCTGTACGACAGCGAACCGGTGGTGCGGCAGGTGCTGGACCAGTGCGCTAAGGCGCTTGCCAACGAGCTCCCCCAGCCGCTCCTCGAAGTTATGTTTGGCATCGGCGAGGCGGGGCTGCTTGATCAGACTCTCTATACGCAGCCGGCGCTCTTTGCGGTCGAGGTGGCGATGGCCGCACTGTGGAAGAGCTGGGGAATCGAGCCGTCAGTAGTGCTCGGTCACAGCGTTGGGGAATACGCCGCGGCCTGTGTTGCGGGTGTGTTCTCCATTGAAGAGGGTGCGAGGCTCATCGCTGCACGCGCGCGATTGATGCAGGCGTTGCCTGCTGGTGGCGCCATGCT
>JBDTUL010000335.1:0-7048 GCA_040007735.1 Gammaproteobacteria bacterium
CGCACTCTATTCCGGTTGCGTGGCCACCCTTAAGCAACACGGCGCGCGCCCCCATAGCTCGCATCCGCATAGCCTGCTCGACGACGGCAGGTTCGCCCTCCGCCAACGACTCACCCAGCAACACAGCGGCCTCAGGGATATTTGGCGTTATCAACGTCACACGCGGGAGCAGCAGCTCCCGCATTGCGTAGCGCCCTCCCTCATCCAGCAAGGCTGCGCCAGAAGACGCAGCCAATACCGGGTCCAGCACCACAGGTACGTCAGCATGCCACGGCAAGCTTCGCGCAACGGCTCCCACGCTCGCCCGCGTGCCCAACATTCCAATCTTGATGGCGCGAACGTCATTGGCGTTCAGCGCCGATAAAATTTGATCCGCGAGAACGTCTGCCGGCACCAGATGAATCGCATGCACGCTTGAGTTGGACTGCGTGGTGACGGCAGTAACCGCAGCAACCCCGGCCATTTCGCATTCCGCCAGAGTATGCAGGTCACGGCTCACCCCGGCCCCGCCACTGGAATCCGTGCCGCCAATGACGAGCACCACCGGCGAACGCGGGATCAGTTCAATCTCCCAGTGCGATCAGCGCCAGATTCGTGCGGCCCCGCTCGCGCAGTTTCGAAGCCGCCCGCCAGGCGCGCACGCCCGAACGACAGCACAGCACAATGCGTTGTGAAGCCGGCGCGCCATCGGCAACTCTCTCGACTTCATCCGCGCCCGCGCGAACACTGGCCGGAAACGCAGGCACTGGCGCTTCTTGCATGCCGCGAAGATCGACGATCAGGTCCGCGTTGCTCGCTTCCTCGACCGCAATGAAGGAAAAGACCGGCTGCGTGGGCTCGAGCGCGGAGCCGAACGAAAAGCCACCAAAGCGAAGCGTCGTAAAATCAACCGATACGATGCGGCCCAGTGGGCTCGGCTCGAGATGCAGAATCACCGACAACACCGTATGAGCCTGTAGCGTGCCCATGACGCCAACCGCCGTTCCCAACACGCCGGCGCTCGCGCAGGTGCCCGCGTGCGAGGGCATATCGGGAAAAACAGCCCGATAGCTCGGAGCACTCCCGCAAAAGCCGCCGACATATCCCGACATTCCGAGAACGGAGGCGCTGATCAGAGGTTTCTTCAGGCGAGCGCACACATCGCTCAACACGTAGGTGACGGCGAAACTATCCGCCGCATCCACGACGATGTCGGCATGCCGCGCGAGTGCGTCGGCATTGGCCGGGCCGAGCCGCCCGGCCATCGCGTCGATTCTAACCAGCGGGTTCAGATCGGACAGCGCCGATCGGGCGGCATGCACCTTCAGCTTGCCGACATCGCTCATGCGATAGAGAGGCTGACGGTGCAGATTGGTCACGTCGACCCTATCGTGGTCCGCCAACACGATGCGGCCGACACCCGCCGCAGCAAGGTACGAAAGCACCGCGCATCCCAAACCTCCCGCCCCAACCACCAGCACCGTAGCGGCGCGTATGAGCGCCTGCCCTTCCGGCCCTACCTGCGGCAGCGACACCTGTCGAGCGTAGCGATCCATCACGGAGACGCCCTCGTCGCCATGACCCACTCAAGTGCGCGCGCATCGGGATCGGCGTTTCGAACGATGTCAGTAACAACTGCTGCGCTATCCGCGCCAGCTTCGAACACGTCAGGCAGCCTCTCCACAGTGAGGCCACCGATCGCGACCAGTGGAATTCCTCGAATGAGGTGCTTCCATTCGGCGATCCGGTACAGCCCCTGAGGCGCCCACGGCATCTGCTTCAACAACGTGGGATAGATAGGGCCGAGCGCGATGTAGTCCGGTGCAAGCGACAGCGCGCGATCGAGCTCGGTGAAATCATGCGTGCTGATCCCGACCTTCACGCCGGCGGCACGAATGGCCGCGAAATCGGCGCCATTCAGGTCCTCTTGCCCCAGATGAACGAAATCACAGCGCTCTTCCAGCGCCACCTGCCAGTAGTCGTTGACTACCAGCTGCGCGCCCGCCTGCAGGCAAGCGGCACGCGCCTCGCGCACGCCGGAGCGAATAAGGTCCAGCGGCTGGTCTTTGATTCGCAGCTGAACGAACTTGGCTCCATTGCGTAGCAATCGCTCCACCCACGCAGCACTGTCGACAATGGGATAGAAACGATCCAGCACTGTAGTCATGTCAGGAACGCCTTGCCCAGCACGGGCGTGGAAGGCATCGACATGTCGCGAGCCTCCATGGGCCCCGCGCGATAAGCGATGAGCCCGGCCTCAACCGCCTTCGCAAACGCGCCGGCCATCAACACGGGGTCACGTGCCTGAGCCACTGCGGTGTTGATCAACACGGCGTCGAACCCCAACTCCATGGCCTGGGTCGCGTGGGAAGGCAGGCCGATACCGGCATCGATGACCAGCGGCACCGTCGGGAAATGAGCCCGCAGCGCCTTCAAACCGAACAGATTATTGAGCCCGCGCCCGGAGCCGATCGGTGCGCCCCACGGCATGAGCACCTGGCACCCAGCGTCGATGAGTTTGGCCGCGACCACGAGGTCTTCGGTGGTGTAGGGAAACACTTCAAACCCTTCGAGCGTCAGAACGCGCGCCGCTTGTACGAGCCCGAAGACATTTGGCTGCAAGGTGTCGTCCTCGCCGATGACTTCCAGCTTGATCCAGGTGGTGCCGAACACCTCGCGCGCCATGTGCGCCGTGGTCACCGCTTCTTTCGCGGTATGGCAGCCGGCCGTGTTGGGAAGCACCCGCACACCCAGCTCCCGGATCAGCGACCAGAACGCCTGTCCGGAGCGCTCACCACCCGACTCGCGCCGAAGCGCAACGGTGGCGACCTGGACGCCGGAGGTCTTGATCGCGCGAGTGAGAACGGCGGGCGAGGGGTACTGGGCCGTACCCAGCATGAGCCGAGATTCAAGCTCCACCCCATAGAAACGGGTCATTCAGCCTCCCTGCATCGGTGCCAGCACTTCCAGACGATCTCCCTCGCGGATCATCGTAGCCGGTCGTGCGTTGGCCGGGATGAATTCTCCATTCAGCGCCGTCGCCACTACGGCGTCGGCCAGCCCGAGCTCGCTCAGCGCCAGCGCAACCGACTGCGCGGCCAACTCACGCGAGTCGCCGTTGACGAGAATCTTCATCCATCACCTCCGGGTGCAGGCGATCGTGCATGAGCGCGTCCGCCGCGATTCGTGCCAGGGCCGGCGCCAGCAGAAAGCCGTGCCGATAGAGACCATTGACGTAGAGAACTCCGTCGCGCCAGCGAATACGCGGCAGGTTGTCTGCGAACGCCGGGCGCACGCCCGCGCCCATCTCGACAACCTCTGCCTCGCCGAACGCCGGATGCAGCGCGTACGCCGCACCGAGCAACTCCACCATCGAGCGCACACTCACCTTGTGAGGGTCGTCGCTCTCGATGGTGGTGGCACCCACCATGAAAAGCCCATTGCCCCGAGGCACCACGTACACTGGTATTCGAGGATGCAGAACCCGCACAGGCCGGCTGAGCGAGACTTCTCTCGTACGGAGCATCACCATCTCGCCTTTGACTCCGCGCAGGTCGGTGAGCACATCGCGCGACTCCAGACCCCGACAGTCCACGACGCGAGTGTCATTGCCTGTCACACCGGAGAAGGACGCGCCGTATCGAACGACGGAGCCAAGCCCAGACAACCGGCCCGAAAGGGAGCGCAAGGCGTCACGCGGACTCAGGTGGGCCTCGGATGAAAAGAACAGCGCGCGGTGAAATCGCCCTTCGAGATCCGGCTCCAGCGAACCTATGCGCTCGCGATCGAGCCAGGCGTACCGCTCCGTACGGCGCGCGAACGTAGAGAGTTCTGGAACGTCTCTGACGTGGGCGACGACCAATGTGCCTTGACGAACCGTGCCGGGAAAGCGCGTAGACCACCACTCGATGGACTCTTCGCCGAGTTTTGCGACCAGGGGATCGGAGTTCTCTCGTTCACACCAGGGCGCGAGCATTCCGCCCGCGTACCAGGAACAGCCGCCAGCGGCCGAGGCTTCCGGCGGCCTCTGCCACGGCGGCACTTCGGCACGCTCGATCACTTCGACTTCCACGCCGCGTTCGGCAAGCTCCACCGCACAGGTGAGCCCCGCAACTCCGGCGCCAATCACGATCACTTTCACTACGTTGTCCCTATTTACAGGAGTCCGTCGGCACGTACAGATCTCCGCCGACTTCGCGAAACTTCTTCGACATCTCCTGCATGCCCTGTTCCGGCGTCAGCGCACCGGCTGTCGCCACTGCAATGGCCTGCGCTTTGGCCGCATCGGCGCGCAACTCGTGCGAGATTCGCATGGAGCAGAACTTCGGGCCGCACATCGAGCAGAAATGGGCGGTCTTGTGCGATTCTTTCGGCAGCGTCTGGTCGTGAAACGCGCGCGCGGTATCCGGGTCGAGCGACAGGTTGAACTGGTCTTCCCAGCGAAAATCGAAGCGCGCGCGAGACACCGCATCATCCCGCGCCCGCGCGGTGGGATGGCCCTTCGCCAGGTCGGCGGCATGAGCGGCAATCTTGTAAGTGATGACGCCCGTCTTGACGTCGTTTCGATCCGGCAGGCCCAGGTGTTCCTTGGGCGTCACGTAGCAAAGCATCGCCGTGCCGAACCATCCGATCATGGCCGCGCCAATCGCCGAGGTGATGTGGTCGTACCCCGGCGCAATGTCCGTGGTGAGCGGGCCAAGGGTGTAGAACGGCGCCTCCTCGCATAGGGCGAGCTGCTTCTCCATGTTCTCTTTGATCTTGTGCATGGGCACGTGACCCGGCCCTTCGATCATCACCTGGCAATCCCGTGCCCACGCAAGCCTGGTGAGCTCGCCAAGCGTTTCGAGCTCGGCAAACTGCGCGGCATCGTTCGCGTCCGCAATGGAGCCCGGCCGCAAGCCGTCACCCAGCGAGAAGCTCACGTCGTACGCGCGGCAGATGTCGCAGATTTCTTCGAAATGCTCGTACAGGAAACTCTCGCGGTGATGCGCCAGACACCACTTCGCCACGATCGAACCGCCGCGTGACACGATGCCGGTGACGCGGTTGGCAGTGAGCGGAACGTAGTGAAGGCGGACGCCAGCGTGGATGGTGAAGTAGTCAACGCCTTGCTCCGCCTGCTCGATGAGCGTGTCGCGATAGACTTCCCAGCTCAGATCCTCCGCAACGCCGTTCACCTTCTCCAGCGCCTGGTAGATCGGCACGGTGCCGATCGGCACCGGCGAGTTCCGGATGATCCACTCGCGAATCTCATGGATATTCCGGCCGGTGGAGAGATCCATCACCGTATCGGCGCCCCAGCGGATGGCCCACACCATCTTGTCGACTTCCTCTTCCATGCCGGAAGACACGGCCGAGTTTCCGATGTTGGCGTTGATTTTCACCAGGAAATTACGGCCGATGATCATAGGCTCGGATTCCGGGTGGTTGATGTTGGCCGGGATGATGGCGCGCCCCGCGGCGATCTCGGCGCGCACGAATTCGGGCGTGACGTAGGCCGGAATGTTCGCGCCCCAGGACGAACCATCGAGTGCCGCACCGTCCGGTTTGTCGCGGCCCGCGTTTTCCCGAATGGCTACGAATTCCATCTCGGGCGTGATGATGCCGGCACGGGCATAGGCAAGCTGCGTTACCGCCTGTTTTCCGCGGGCGCGCACGGTGACGCCGTGACGTTCGACGTCCCCTCGAGCTTGAATCCACGGCTTTCGCAGCGGCGCGAGACCGCGCGCGATCTCAATCTTCACCGTGGGGTCGGTATACGGACCGGACGAATCGTAAACCGTGATACCGGGCTCCAGCGCGGTGGGGTGCACATCGATGTGGCGCATGGGCACGCGAATGTCGGGGTGAATGGAGCCTGCGCGATAGATTTTTCGAGAGGCGGGAAAACTCGTTTCGATGGCCCGTGGCGGAACGGCATTCATCAAGATCCTCCATGCGCACCGGCTCGCTGCCGTGACAAGCGCTGTAACGGAAGAACCAGAAAATGCGGGGGAGAGTGCGAAGCGGAGCGCGCCGGACCGCGCGACAAACGACGCACGGACGGACGACTTCTTCCGAACTTTCCTACGCCAGCATGAACTGGATCAGGTTCGAAGGGTCGTCATGCCGCGCGCGTGGCGCTCAATGACCTCTCAGTCCCCTGCCGGGACTCCCCTAGTCACGGGGGAAACTACTGGCAACGAGGTTGCAAGGTCAACTGGTAAAAGGTCTCTGTAGCCATCTGTGCGATTATCAGACCTTCAGCCGCCCCGGCGGCTGAGAAAGAGCCACTGGCGGCGCAAACGGCACCGAGCTCTGCGATGAAGCCGCCCGGTTATACATCGCCCCGGCTTTCAAAAGCTGTAGACGAGCCGCCCGTAGTAGTAGCCGCCGTTGATGCCGAACGGCGAGACCGACGGATAGATCGCCACCGCACCGAGAACCGGTCATAGGACCAGAGCGCGCCGGGCACGGTGCGGAACTTGGGTGACGCCGTCTCCAGATCGGCGATCGCGGTGGCGTTGAACAAAGACTGCGCCGAGATCGGTGCCGGCGTGGCCGCGATCTTCGTTACCTGCGTCTCGTTGTAGTTCGCACCGAAGCTCCAGTCGACTCGCCCCCAATTGAGCGCGCTGAAATAGTTGACCGTGAGCTCCGCCCCGCGAGTGCCTGCCTCGCATGGCTGATCTGCTCTTCGGGAAATCTCCGTTGCAATAAATCGGCCAGCGCGCCGGGCACATCTGCGTTCACGGCGCGATGTGCGCGCAGCGCATTGAATTCGAAAATCATTGGAAGGGGTGCGTGTGGAATCTTACGGATGTTCCTTTCCCGCCGCAGCGCACCAGCATCAGACAAGTTGTTTCGCCTCTGGATCAACTTTAGGCGAGCCCGCGTGCGTCCCTGCACGCGGATGAGGCATCAGGGCTTCGCCAGGATCACTTCGATCTCAACCATCATTCCCGGCCGCACGTCCTTCCAGATCGCACAACGGCCAGGTTCACCTCCCTCACACATGACGATGTCGCCATACTTCAGGCCGTAGCGATCGTCCTCGCGCGCCTCGAAGCGCATCTCGCGCAGGTTATTC
>JBDTUL010000336.1:0-7038 GCA_040007735.1 Gammaproteobacteria bacterium
CGATGCTGCTCGGCGGTCTATGGCACGGCGCGAACTGGACGTTCGTGCTGTGGGGAATGTGGCACGGCATTCTGCTTTGTCTAGAGCACGCGCTGGGCGTGAAGGGTGCACCCACGCGCTTCCGCGTGCACCGATGGGCATTCACGCTCCTTCTGGTGATCCTGGGATGGGTCATGTTCCGGTCACCCGATGCCGGGTCGGCGTGGAATTTTTACCAGGCCCTGTTCAGCTTCGATGGCATAGGGCTCAGCGACGTGTTCATAGGCGACATCGACCGGCTACAGGTGGCGGTGCTTCTGGTTGCCTGTGGTATCGCGGCGGTGGGGGGTGCCAGCCAGTATCTGCCGCCAAAGCTCGTGCGCCAGTACCTGTCGATACCGGCCGCCTCTCCGCTGCTGCTGTTCCCCATGTTCATTCTGACTTTGCTGAAGCTCAGCGCACAGAGCTACTCCCCCTTTCTATATTTTCAATTTTAGGGCTACCGCTGAGGAGCGATTTTGATGACCCAGTGGATGAATCGGTGGTCGCAGGTGCAATCGGCGTTATTCGCAGGCGCCCTCCTCACGCTGGGCGGGCTCGCAGCGATGAATGCACGCTCGTTTCGTCTTCCCGGTTCGGTTGATTTGCTCAACGGCAGCCTTGCGAAGGCATTCGAGACCCAGTACGACGAGCTCTTTCCCGTGAAGACGCTCGGGGTAAACCTCTGGGCCGCCATCGACTACACCGTGTTTATCGAAGGGCGGCCTGGCATCGTCATCGGCAAGGAAGATTGGCTCTACACGGACGAAGAGTTCAACGTTGGCAACGACTACCACGCCCATCTCCGCGACAATCTTGCGTTGATTGTGAGCCACAACAGCGAGCTCGCAAGCTCAGGGGTGCAGCTCGTGGTGGCGGTGGTGCCGGCCAAGGCCCGCGTTTATCCGGAGCTGCTCGGCAGTCGCCGGCCAGCCCGCGCTCACCTGGATCTGTACGACACGTTGCTCGCGAGACTCGCGGACGCGAACATTCCAACAGCAGATCTGCGCAACACCCTGATTGCCGGAAAATTGCGCCATCCCACCTACTTCCGGACCGATACGCACTGGACGCCCTGGGGCGCACAGCTCGCGGCGCGCGAGGTCGCGGCGGTCGTCCGCAGTCAGCAGTGGGCCCGCACGCCCGGCTCGGTTTACGTGACACGCCTGGATCGAACGATTCTGCATCGTGGTGATCTACTGGGCTTCCTGCCTCTGGAACCGTATTTCGCGCAGCTTCTACCGCAGCCGGAGACTGTCGAGGTGATGAGGACCGAAGTCGCCCGTTCGAAAGGCGATGCGCTGCGAGCGACAGAGGCTGACCTTTTCGGAGACGCAGCGCTCCCGGAGGTCGTGCTGGTGGGAACCAGCTACGCCGCCAACCCACTCTGGAACTTCGCCGGATATCTGGAGGAATCGCTGCATGAAGCGATCGTCAATTATGCGCGCGAGGGCGGCGGCCCATTCCAGCCCATGGCGGCCTACCTGCGGAGCGAGGATTTCAGCAAGAGCCGCCCTCGCCTGGTGATCTGGGAAATCCCCGAACGCGCACTGCTCAGCGCTGCTTCGGTGAATGCGCCCAACACGTTTGCGGACGCTCGATGACGCCGCGCCAGAGCGGACAGTCTTGTCGCAGCGTCAACTTCGGCGGTTTGAGGCGCATGCGCGCGAATGGGCGCTGGTCGATCTCGTGCCCGATGGATGCGTTGGTGATCGAGCCAGCAGGCAGGCAGCTTCGACGCCGCCACTTTCGACGCAAGGCAAATGTGAACGGATTGCTCGCCGCCGCGCCGGTGTGACATTCGGATATACCGCACTCCCGCCATGAATTCGGGGCAGCGATCTCGCGAGCGCATCCCACAAGGCAACAACGGACTGATGTCCGGCGAACGAGAACAGCTTTCGGCCGCAGGCGCACCAGACTTCGCTTCTGGCCATCCACTGCCCGTTCTCCTCCACCACCAAGCCGTTCCACTGGGCCAGGGGGCGCCGTCCACAGTATCGGCATCTAAGGTGGCGCCGATCGAACACAAGCTCCGCGAGGATGGCGGCGGCTCGCACTCCTTTGTTTCTCGATCGCATGCGCAGTTTCCCTTTTGTCGTGTGACATAAAGTAGACCTCTTCTGCCGACACCACAGTGCGTTCGCGCACGCAGCGTCAGCGCAGCACGAGCTGGTAGCACGGGCCTAAGCACATGCAATCGACTCGGCGCGCCGCACACGCATCGACGACTCTGATTCAATTGACGACTGACGTTGCACCGCGAGCCTTGAGCAAGAGAGAGGCCCGTTGACAGCCGTCTCATAAATGGTGCATCGCCCATTTCGAAGCGACCGCGTGTGATAGGTGCTGAACCTCAGGCCCTGTGTACGGTATCGAACGGACGGCGGCTCGTCGCTCAGTAATCTATCGTGAGTTTCATCGAGGACGACTGAGTATCAAACATTCTGGGTGCCCTGCGCTCGCGGTCCGACTCTCGAATCGATAGCGACACGCACCTGGATTACGTGGGATGCCCATCCGGGCGTAGCCGACGGAGAGGCCTATGCAACAGAACATCCCGGCGAACTCTGCTGACAGCTGGGCACACATCCTGTGCGCCGGAGACATTGAGGGCTCTCCTTCACTGGGCATCCCTGTATTTCCGGGTAGCCACCCAGATGTTCGGGCACAGCTCGTTGCAATTGTCGCGTCCGTTGACGATGCCATCATCCACTACGATTGCGATGGCATCATCGCGCGGTGGGACACGGCCGCAGAACGCATATTGGGATACACCGTGAAGGAGGCCGTCGGTCAGTCCGCAATGTTGATCGTGCCGCTGCCTGCTCAGACCGAAGAGCAGAACCTGCAGACCCGCCTGCAGCAGTGTCAGTGCATCGATGCATACCGAGCCTTACGCAGACACAAAAATGGCTCGCTGAGATCCCTCCTTCTTCGAATGGCACCGCTTATCGATGCGGAGGGTCGGATCATCGGGGCAACGCAGACACTGCGCGACGTGATGGAACGGCGAGGTGTCAAGGCGCACCTGGCTCACCTCCTGCGCGTCCATTCCCACATTGCGCTGTCAAGACGCGAGGTCTATGGCGACCGGCTCACGGCCTCAATCCTGCACGCGCGGCGAACGGACGCAGACTGCTCGTCGTTCCGTGCCGAGCTCGATCGGTTCGAGCTGGTGAACGAGGCGCTCGGCCTCAGCGTTGACACTGCGCTGCTACGTGCGATTGTGACGTTCCCGATCCGTCCGCAAACGGATTCGTCACCCCCCGTAGACCCCGCCTTGGACGCCGTCACGGCCGCCGCTGCGAGTCGCCCGGTGCCTCGCGAATCCGCGACGGCCGCGGACAGGACCGAGCCCTTCACAGCCAGTTCTTCCGAGCTCCTGGATCGCGAGTTCTCGGCATGGATGATTCTGGAAACCGAAGCGCCACGCGATTGCGGCGCCCGGACGGAAGCACCCTTGCAAGTCTCGCAGTCGGTATCGAAGGGCATCGACGCCATAGGGGTCTGCCCGCAAGGCAATCCGTCCACACGCAAGTCACAGACTATTCCACCCGCGTTGCTGCAACTGGCCTTCCAGCGAGGCGAATTCGTGTTGCACTATCAGCCCATCGTCAACCTCATGACCGGTGCAATTACCCGCGCCGAAGCATTGATCCGCTGGAACTGCGTCGAGCGTGGGCTCGTGTGTCCCACAGAATTCGTGGGCGTCCTCGAGAAGACCGGCATGATTCTCGAGGTCGGGCGCTGGGTGATGATGCAGGCGGTCACGGACCAGAGTCGCTGGGTGACGCTCGGCCTCGCTGCCCCACGCATGTCCATTAACGTGTCGCCGATTCAGCTGCGTCAGCGGAGCTTTCTCGATGACATCGAGGCCGCGGTGGCGATAGGCGGAACGACGCCCCCGCGCTTCGATCTGGAGCTGACGGAGTCGGTATTGATTTCGGACGCCGAGTCGTACACCGCGAATCTCTGCTGCGTGCGCGAGAGGTGCATCGGCGTGGCGCTCGATGACTTTGGCGCCGGGTACTCTTCCCTGAAGTATCTCGCCCGACTGCCGGCGAACGTTCTGAAAATAGATCAATCATTCATCGCTGCAATGTGCCACGACCCCACGACGATGACCATTGTCAGCGCCATCATCGAGCTTGCGCATGCAATCAAACTGAGCGTCATCGCGGAAGGCGTCGAGACACACGAGCAACTATGCGCGCTGCGCGATCTGCGCTGTGACGAAGTGCAGGGGTGGATATTCTGTGAGGCGGTGCCGTTCGAGGACTTCACTGAGCTGTTACGGGCCCATCGGCGCCTGCCGATCCCGCATGACGGAGCGACTCTCGGAAGGCATCAGGATCGCTCGGGCCCGAGTCGGGCTAACGTTGAGAATGATTTCGAGCCCAGCCGCGGCGCAGCTTTGTAACGCACCCGCCACACCCGAACGATTTTCGCCCTTGGCCCGGATTCCGCGGACACGGCCGCGATCCAGCGGGAAACGCAGAGCGTTCGCGTCAATCACGGACGGTGACCGTAACGGCAGATGAATGCGCCGACGCGCAGCGGGCACGTGCCAAGCGCGCCCCTGCCTATGCATGCGTAGTACGGAGGTTTTATACGAGTCTGGCGACACCCTGCGCCATATCTATTTCCCGACCGACGCCATTGTGTCGCGGCTCTAACACGGACCGACCGAGACGGCAACGCCCCCGCTGGCTCGCCACTGCCGTTACTACGGGTGCTGCCACCTCGCAGAGGTAGAGACCAAAGTCTGTGCGCGGCACGCAGGGCTCTTTCGCGAATGGAAGTTGTCCGGCACACACACGCTTGCTTCAAGGCCGGGCAGCAGGGTGTGCATCCCAACGTGTGTGGTGCAGCACGTCACATGTGCATGCGTTTAGCGCCGCTATGTTCGGTGCCGCCCGGAGGCAAGCGCGGTGCACGTGGTATCAACCCCGTACTGGAGCAACCGCTCCGGGCATCGACACGGACCCGAAACCTCTGCGCACGTGCCGCGGTGTCTTCGAAGGTCGTGCTAAGGAATCAAATGATCAGTCTCCATCGCCGCACCGGGCTGGCCCGGGCTTTGCCCGCGCTCGCATTGCTCATGCTCGTCGGATGCGGCGGCGGCAAAGACCCGATATTCGGTGGCGACGTCGCTGTCGCCCGGCCCACAGTGACGGCGTCAGCGCCCGCGCCGGCGGCCACGAACGTGTCGATTGGCATCACCGCGATCACCGCCACGTTCAGCGAGTCGATCGCTCCGCTATCGGGCGGATCTACGTTCACCGTGGTTTGCGCGGCACCGTGTGCAAGCCCGGCGGGAACAGTAAGTCTCGACAGCACGGGCAGGACGGCATCGTTCACGTTCAACGCCGACCCACTTGCGCCTCTCACCAAGGCGCTGAGCAGGTCACCGTGAAGCTGGCGGGCGTGATCGTGCCTGGGACGATGGTCGCCGTGGCGCATGTCAATCCGAGGCGACCTACAACTCTCGGTGCCGAATCCGTCGAAGCCTCTGCGCGAGCAAAGCATTGCTCGCTTGGAACACCTCGCGGTTCAATGCGTGCGCGGGGCATCAGTGTTACGACGACGGGGTTCTGGCATGCCCCGTTCGAGCAGGGCATGTCACGGCGCTGTTCGGTTATCCCCGCGAACAAGTGATCGGTCGCACTGCTCGCGAACTCACGCAAACCGCCGACTGTGGCTGCGCCTCGAGCCTGTCAGGGGTGCCGCGTCGCGTCCCGGATTCGTTCTTCTCGAATAGCGCCGGCCGCGCCTTCGAGATCATTCGCCATGTCGATCAGGATGTCGTCCAGCGACAGAAGGCCGTGCAGGTTTCCGTAGTCCCCAACGATGGGTAGTCGTCTCACTCCGATCCTGCGCATCTCCTGCACGGCATCGCCGACGCAATCCTGCTTCAGGGCGACGGTGGGCTTGCGTGTCATGACATCCCCCACGAGCAGCGTCTTGGGATCGCCATCTTTCGCGACCACCGACACGACGATGTCGCGATCGGTGAGCACGCCAATTGGCAGCAATTCCCCCGCCTGCACCGCGGGCTCCACGACGACGAGGTAGCCGATGTGTTTGTCCCTCATCAGTTTCGCAGCGGCGGAGAGGGTGTCCGAAGCCCCAATCGTCACGACTTTTCGCTGGCAGATCTGTCCGACATTCATGAGCTGGCTCCCGAGTTTTCCTTCACGGATATCACCACTGCCTGCCCTGTCGCGCTTCAGTAGTTGTCCGCAGTGAGCCCGTGGAGAGTCGCAATGTACGGTAGCGCACTGAAAACGGCAGCCGCAGCACGTATCCAATATCAACATTGGCGTCGTCTGACTGCGTTCACCGCATGCCGCCCCCTCGCAGGTTCCAAATGCCCCAAATGAACGCCGCCCCCGACACACTTGCGCCGGAATTGCTCCGGAAGATGCACGCCTACTGGCGTGCTGCGAATTATCTCTCAGTCGGTCAAATCTATCTTTACGACAACGCCTTGCTGCGGCGGCCTCTCGCCGCTGGCGATGTAAAGCACATGTTGCTGGGCCACTGGGGCACCACACCCGGCCAGAACTTCATCTACGTGCACCTGAATCGCGTCATCCGCAAATACGATCTCGACATGATTTACGTATGTGGACCCGGGCACGGCGGGCCGGCAGTGGTGAGCAACACGTATCTCGAAGGCACTTACAGCGAGATCTATCCCGACATCAGCCAGGACGAAGCCGGACTTCAGAAGCTGTTCCTGCAGTTCTCGTTTCCCGGCGGCATTCCGAGCCACGCCTCGCCGGAGTGTCCGGGCTCGATCCACGAGGGAGGCGAGTTGGGCTACTCGCTCAGCCATTCCTTTGGCGCGGCATTCGACAATCCCAATCTGATCGTCGCTTGTGTCATCGGTGATGGCGAAGCCGAAACCGGCCCGCTGGCGACGGCATGGCATTCCAACAAGTTTCTCGATGCGGCAACCGACGGCGCGGTGCTGCCGATCCTGCACCTGAACGGCTACAAGATTTCCAATCC
>JBDTUL010000337.1:0-7024 GCA_040007735.1 Gammaproteobacteria bacterium
AACTTTTCCAGCCCCGCACGAAGCGTGGAAAGGAGTGCCCACTTCAGCAGCGTGTGGTTGAGCAGGAAGGCGAGGTCGAAGGCGGGGTCGCCGTACCACGCGCATTCGGCATCGAGCAGCACCGCTCCGCGGCTGCCGAGAAGAATGTTCTTGGGGCTCACATCACCGTGCACCAGTGCAAAGGGGTGCGACTGGGTGGCGCGCACGATCTCTGCCAGCCGTTGTGCGAGGTCAGGATGCTGCCGAGCGGACTCGAGCAGGTAGGGATCGAGCCGCAGGGCGAAGAACGTGGCGTCGTTCGCAAAGCGTTGCGCCAAGGCCGGGTCGGTCGCCGTGCCGGCGTGCATGCGGGCAAGGATGTCGCCCACCTCTTTGCCAAGCTCGGCAGAGATACGACCTGCCATCAATTCCGCTTTCCAGTTGCAGTAATGGTTGGGCGGCAGGTACTCCATGACGAAGGCGCTGTGCCGCTCATCCACGCCCAGCACCGCCGGAACATGGCTTGGAATGACGGTGGCGGCCGTTTGCAACCAGGCGATCTCCGCGAACACCCGGCTCGTCGGTGCGCGCCAGTCCGCGGCCACTTTGAGCTTCGGAAGTGCCTGCTTCACGCACACGGGGCCGCGGCGCAGGCTCACCGTGCAGATGTTTGAAGATACCCCGCCCGTCAGTTGGCATACCGCAGGCGTTTCATCGGGTTCCGCAAGGCCGAGCCTGGTGAGAACTTCGAGCAGCGCGGATGGGTTTTGCGCCAGATCAACAAAGTCTGAATGCACTCGGGGACCTTGTTATGGGCGTTGCGCCGGAACGGGCAACGCACCGGCACCGGCAAACGGCCGCACGGGTACGTCGCTGCGCTCTATGCGCAGGCACTCGTTCCATTTCGCCATGCGGTCCGAGCGCGCGAACGAACCTACCTTCAACTGGCCGGCGTCCCAGCCCACGGCCAGGTGCGAGATCATGACATCCTCGCTTTCACCCGAACGCGCCGAGATCACCGTGCCCCAGCCGGCGGCTCGCGCGCGCACCAGGGCCGCGAGCGCCTCGCTGAGCGTGCCGGCCTGATTGGGTTTGATCAGAACGGCGTTGCAGGCGCCCCGGGATATGGCGGCCTCTACCCGCGCGGCATTCGTCACCAGGAAATCGTCGCCGATGATCTGCACGCGCCGACCCATGGAGGCGGTGAAGGCGCACATCCCCACCGCGTCGTCTTCGGCCACGGGGTCTTCCACCGACAGGATGGGGTAGCGTTCGATCCAGCTCGTCAGCAGGTCGAGCCATCCGCCGGTGTCGTAGGTGGTGCCGTCCAGCCCGAGCCGATAGATGCCGGCGTTACCAAACTCCGAAGCCGCCAGATCCAGCGAGATGACGACCTCGCCGTTGCCGTAGCCCGCCTTTTCTATGGACGATGTGAGGACCTGCAAGGCCTCTTCGTTCGATTGGAAGGAGGGCCACCAGCCGCCCTCGTCAGCGACGCCACAGAGACTGCCGCGCTGTTCCATGAGCGCGCCCGCGGCCCGATAGACGTCTGCGCACATCGATAGCGCCTCATCGAAGCTTTGCGCGGCGATCGGCATCACCAGAAAGTCCTGGATGTCGGTGCGTCGGCCCGCATGCGCCCCACCGCCGAAGATCTGGATCTCGGGCAAGGGCATGCGCACGCCTCTACCGCCGCTCAAGTGCTGCCACACCGGCAGGCTGCGGCTGCTCGCCGCCGCGGCCAACACCGCCATCGACGTGGCCACAGTTGCATTACCGCCCAGGCGGCTCTTGGTGGATGTGCCATCGAGCGCAATCATTGTGTCGTCCACAGCGAGCTGATCGGCGGCATCCATGCCGAGCAACGCAGGAGCGATGAGTCGATCGACGTTACAGACAGCCTGGTTGACTCCGAAGCCGCCCTGCGCGGAGCCGCCGTCGCGCAGATCGATCGCTTCGTTCGAGCCGCGGGAGGCTCCTGCCGGTGCGATACCGCGGCCGAGTGTGCCGTCCGCAAGTCTTACTTCCACTTCAACCGTGGGCCGGCCCCGCGAGTCCCACACTCGGAAGCCGCGCACGGATTGAATTGCTGTACTCATATTGATATGCCTGTTGCGATGAGTCGCAGGCTAGCAGCGACCGTTACGAGGCGCTTGCCGCGCAGTCTGATTCGCCATCCTCTTGCATCGTCAGACGGGCCGATCAAATTCAGACTGCGCGGCAAGCGGCTCGAAACGGCCGTTGATAGGCTGCGATGAATAGAGGTAGGGGGAGAACTACGATGAAGACGAAGTCCTCACGCGTCACCGCCATTTGCGCATCGCTCGGTTGTGGCTCGGCGCTCGCGCTGTACGCGGGCGCCATCGCAGCCGCTGCGCAACCGTAGCCCCAGGGTGCGGGTTCCCTCGACGGCTCACGGCCAGCGCGCGCCGAAGGCATTGAGGAAGTTACTGTGACTGCCCGCAAACGCAAGGAGCGCGCGCAGGACGTACCGGACAGTCTCGTGGTGCTGAATGATGCCATGCTCGAGAAGTTGCAGGTAAAGCAGGCAGGTGATGTGGGCAAGATCTTCCCGAACATTGGCCTCAAGCAGGATCTGAGCGTCACTTCCACGTTTATCTCCGTGCGCGGCATTACCGCGACCCGCAACACTGACCCAGCGGTCTCGCTGGTGGTCGACGGCGTCCAGGCGACCAGCGCGAGCGAGATTCGTCAGCAGCTCTTCGACGTCGAGCGGATGGAGGTGCTGAAGGGTCCGCAGGGTTCCCTGTACGGCCGCAATGCCATTGCCGGAGCCATCAACGTCGTGACGAAAATGCCAGGCAACGAGGAGGCAGGCCGGGCTTCGCTCGGCTTCGGTAATGCAGGATCCGTGGATGCCGCCATCGCTCTCACGGGCCCGATCATCACCGACAAGCTCTTTTTCCGCGCCTCGGCGGGCAATCACGATGACGATGGCACCGTCAGGTCGCCCGTGGTGGCCAACCACACGGTCGACTTCAAGTCCGACAAGACGGCAAAGCTGCGCCTGGTCTACAAGCCGAGCGAGCGGCTCACGATGGACTTCAAATACAGCCATGATGAATACGAAGGAGGGGCCTATTACTTCGTGGTTACCCGCCCGCCGGGGGCGCCGTTTCCGAGTGCCGACCCTGACAGCAACAGCAACACCTTCTCGCGCCATCCCGAGTCGGTACCGATCTCGGTCAACTTTTCAACCATCCATAGCGAGTCGCTGCGGCTGAACTACGACTTTGGAGCGGTGACCCTCGCCTCAGTGACGGCACACAATGGCACTCGCGAGCGTTACGGGTTGCCGGGAGAGGGAATCGGCGGCAACCAGCCGGGAGACCTCGATTTCACTCCGGCGAACATCATCGCCACCCCTCAGACCTACAACGTGGACTCGTGGTCAGAGGAACTGCGGCTCTCGTCCAATGCCACCGGGCCACTGCGCATGATGGGCGGTGCATACGTTCTGAGCTCGATTCGCAACGACAGCCTGCCCGTATACATTCTCGGCGGCTCCGCCGACCCTGCCGACTGGTTCGTGCTGTTCCCACTAGGCACGCACCGAACCATCAAAGCCTACGCGGCCTTTTCGCAGATCGATTACGACTTCACCGATCGCTTCACGGCCACCTTCGGAATTCGCTACGATCGGGAGGATCGGGACCAGTTCGACAAGGACGACCCGACAGCACCATTGCGTGATGCGCGCTTCTCGCTGTCGCAGCCGAAGCTTTCGCTCACGTACAAGGTGCAGCCGAATCAGATGCTCTATGCCACGGTCTCTCGCGGATTTCGCAGTGGTGGTTTCAACACGCCCCGGTCCATCTTCGATGTGACCTTCGCTCCCGAGAAGCTGTGGAACTACGAACTGGGCTACAAGGGGGAGTGGCTCGGCAATCGGCTACGTACCAACCTGGCCGCGTTCTATGAGGACATCGAAGACAAGCAGGACTTCGTCTTCGACGCCGTGAACGCGTCTCAGACCGTCTACAACATTCCCAAATCCCGCATCACCGGCGTGGAACTGGAGCTCGCGGCCGAGCCGTCCGACGCACTGGTGCTGAGTGCAAATGTGGGCGTCATGGACTCAAGGATCGAGGAGTTTCGTTTCGGGCCGCTGTTTCCCGTGCCGCAGGTCGATGCGCAGCTCGAGGGAAACAAGGTACCGGGCTTCAGCCACTGGGGTGTGCAGCTGGCGGGCGACTACACGCGCGCGCTTTCCGCCGAATGGACGGGCACGGCGCACATCGACTACTCCGTGCGCGGCAAAGGGTACTGGGACGTCACCAACATCGACGTTGAAAAGAACATTCATCTCGTGAGTGCGGATTTCGGCATTCGGCGCGGCCGCTACTCACTCGACCTCTGGGCTACCAACCTGCTCGATACGAAGTACTGGTCCAACTGGTTCAATCAGCAGACCACGGGGTTGCCCGATGTAGGTTATCCGGCCGAAGAGCGACGTTTCGGCGTGCGGCTGTCGGCTACTTTTTAGGAGAATCGGCACAGTGTTAATCGCAAGCAAAGACAAGCCTCTCGCTACCACCATTACGGGTTCGCTGCCGCGGCCGAGCTGGTTCACCCAGAACCTGCAGGGCAGGCCGATCGCCAACGCGCTCTCGGATCTGCTGTTTCGCGAGCAGTACATTGACGCGCTGGCCACCTATGTCTCTGATCAGGTGCGCGCGGGCATCGACATCCTGACCGACGGCGACGCCCGCTTCGACATGGACGTGGGTGGCCGCTCGTGGTTCAGCTACATGTCCGAGCGCATCCGCGGCACCGGTCCGGCGCAGATGATGCCGCAGCCGTGGACCTCGCCGCGCGAGCAAACCGCCGGCGACATTCTTCACGAGGTGAACGAGACCCGGCTGCCTTCGAAGGTCGTCGGCCCCATCTCGCGCGGCGACCTGCAGTACCCCATCGTGTGGAAGGTGGCGCAGCGCATGACGAATCGCCACGTGAAGCTCGGCACGTGCTGCGGACAGCTTCTGGAGGCCGTGCTCATCAACGAGCACTACAAGGATCGCCCGGCGCTGATCGATTCGATGAACAAGGCGATGAACGAGGAGTATCACGCGCTCGCGGATGCGGGATGCCCCGCGATCCAGCTCGAAGAACCGCTCATCCATTACGTGGCGTCCGCGCCGCCCGGTGGCATGGATGCGGCTTTTTACGTCAAGGCGTTCAATGCGGAAGTAGCTGGCCTGCGCAAGAAGACCGAAGTGTGGGTGCACACGTGCTGGGGAAACCCGGCCGCGCAGAAGGTGGAGGTAGACACGAGCTACGAGCCGGCGCTGCCCTTCCTCAATCAGCTCGATGTGGATGTCATCACGTTTGAAACCGCAAGTGATGGGGGCGCGGCGTACGAATTGATCGGTCGTCACGTCTCCAAGGAGAAGAAGGTGTGCATCGGTGTGGTGAATCACCGCACCCTGCAGGTGGAAACACCGGAACAGGTGGCGGCGCTGATTCGCAAGGCCCTGAAGCACATCGAGCCGCAGCGGCTGATTCTCGGCACCGATTGCGGTTTCGGCCGCCAGGGCATGAGCCGCATGCATGCGTTCTTCAAGATGGTGTCTATCGTGAAAGGCACCAACATCGTGCGCAAGGAACTCGGAATCCCGGAGGCGGAATGCCTCGCGGGGGATGCAAAATTCAAGCTTCTATAGATGCGGGCCACGCTGGCGCTCGGCGCGGCGCGCGCTGAGCGCTTCGGCAGCAACCGCCCTGATGGGCTGAATCGGATCGAACACCATGAACTCCGCACAAAGCGCAGTCGCTGCGCAGAGCACGGCTGCAGAACAGTCGCCTCCATTCCGGTTCTACGACAACCGCCAGAAGTACCTGGCGTTCGTGAATACGTGTAACGAGAAGTCCGCAGTCGCGCGCCGCATCGCGCAGGAATTCGTTCATATTCGCCCCCGGCCGCCTGCCTTGCAGATCTTCGATGCCGGTATGGGCGATGCCACGGTGCTCTCGCATGTCATGCGTGGAGCGCATCGCGCATTTCCGACGGTGCCGCTGCTTGCCGTGGCGAAGGAGATCAGCCTCGAGGATGTTCGGCTGGGCCTGGAGAAGATGCCCGACCGGTTCTGCGAACACCCGGCCACCGTGCTCGTCATTACGAACCTCAACTACGCGGAAGCGCCACGCCTCATGCCCCGCGATACGCACATTGCGGCGGCGCTGAACTGGCACGAAGTGAAGCTCACGGGCAGCTCGGCCCATGAGTACGCGGAGCAGATCGAGGAGCTTGGGCCCGTGCTGGCCGACGGCTGGCAGACAAGGCCGAGTCCGATCACGGGAAACCCTGTGTACCTGCGACCCTCCGTGCTGGTCGTCTATCGCGAGGATCACCGATTCCTGCTGGAGAACGTGATCCCGAAGCCCGGTGCCTCCTTCGAAAGCTACGATCTCGTGGTTGCCTCACAACCCTGGCGTGCGCGCACGTCCGCACAGTTCAAGGCCTCCCGGGTCCTGGCACCGCTCACGCGCAGTCTTGCGCCAGGCGGGCGCCTGCTCGCCATCCAGTCCTGCGGCGGGGATCCGGCGCTCGAGATCATTCAGAAGCTTTGGCCAGGTGAGAATCCCTTCCAGGTCGATCGCCACGCGCTGCTCGCGGCGCTTCGGACGGAGCTCGGCCGCGAGGCGCGCGACTTCACCCTGACCGCGCCTCCGAATGACAAAGCCATATTCCGTTACGACATGCATACCTTGCCTTCGGAGATCCAGGATCGTATTGGTACCTCGACGCTGTTCGCCGCCTGGAACGCCGCGATCTATGTGAATCAGATCGAAGATGAGCGGCTCGAACCGATGGCCAGCGGCGGCGGGTACCTCGAGACAACCCAAGCCGTGCTACACAAGTACGGCGGGCTGTGGTTCAACGACGAGACCTTTGTCGTGACCCGGCGGAAATGACTGCAGCTCCGCCTTCATCTTCTCAACTGACTCGATGAATCTGCACCAGGAACTGCACATGTCGAACAACTACCTGTTTACCTCCGAGTCGGTCTCCGAAGGCCACCCG